>CALLPZ010000155.1 GCA_938015405.1 uncultured Pseudanabaenaceae cyanobacterium | reverse complement strand
GCATTCGCGCCATCGCAGCCCCATCAATTTCTCGGTTAACCTGCTTTGTGGCTTAATTGCCTACTGCTATCAACCCAAGAAACCCTCTCTCAACCTCGATTTTGCGCTTACTGCTGCCGAGTCTTAAACGGAACTGACGTTGGGTATCTCCAACAGTCATAAACAAAAGGAGTGGGAGAATGGCGATCGCCACACTCCCACTCCTTCTTTACTGCAAATTCCTAACCTGATGAACGCTCTCTAACAGGCAGCGAGACCTCTCTAAAACCCCGCCTACTGCTGAATGATCGGCATATCGTTGGGAATCGTTTGGCTACTGTGAAGGAATTCGGATGGTCCCTCGTAGCCAGAGATTTGCGCCAACTCACTCAATTCCATCACCCCGGGATAGCTGGTGCCATTGATTACCCAAGTGGGATAGCTCCGCACCCCCGCTGTTTGGCAAGCCTGGGGCTGTGCATCTTGGCCACTGGCATCACATTCCACTGCTTCAATCGCCTCAAAAGCCTCGCGACCGAAGAGCTGCCGCTGGGAATAGCAATGAGGACACCACCAGGCACTGTACTTTTTCGCCCCAATATCTTTCAGGTGATTGGCCAAGCCAATTTCTGCGGGGCCAGACTCGGTCGTCGCCTCAAACGATGGGTTATTGGAAGGCTGAGCTTGATAGACTGCAGCACGCGCTGGACCGTTGCCATTGACCGAGGCATAGACGCCCAAGGTACCGATCAAGGTTGCCATCGCCACAATAATGCCCTGGAAAATCAGTTTACCGATGTCCTCCCAGTGACGACCCAGTACCGCCAAGACCAGTAGCGAAGTACTCATTACTGCAGAGCCAACGCAGTAGATGCAGAAGGACTTCAGCTCCGTTGTCAGCAGGAACATCAAGTACCCACTGAAGACCGTCATGGCAGCGCCGCCCCAAAAGAGGAAGTTCCAGGTCAGATCGTCCAGCTTTTGCCTCAGTTCTGCTCGGGTTTCTTCAGCGATGAACAGGGGCAGCAATGCGAAGACCACCATACTCAAATAGGCCAGGCAGCCAAATAGGGCCAAAGGTTGGCCAAATACAGTGGCATAGTCACTAGCCAGCACCTGATCACAGCCCTTGATGGGGCAGGTTGCCTCACCGTTGCTGAATTTGACATAGGTCAGGTAACCCGTAAGGGCAGCGCCAGTGGCGGCAATGCCGCCGATCAAATAGCGCGACCAACGTTGTATCCAGGAGGTTTGGCGACGGCGTCTCATAGGAATGGGTAAATCTCTGCCAAGGAAAATTGTCAATTCATATATTAGTGACTGACGACGGGAATGGCATGTGCCCGCCCCCAAGCCCAAGCGTTGTATTCCAAGGGATTGAAGCGTTTGGGGAACAACTTGTCAGGCAGAATCAAGCGCGCAACGGAAGTATTTGAACAAATATTTCTATATTTCGAGATTATTTACAGCTATCTCGTATTTATAGGGAAAGCTTCGAAAAACTAAGTATCGTGAATCCATGACTATAGTGGTCGTCTCCTGCACTGATAGTCCCTGAACCCGGAGCGTGTCCATGACAGAGGCCCCTTCTGATCAGGCTCCCAAAGCGCCTAAGGCCATGCCTGCAGTCACGAAGCAGCTCCAGCCTCGCCCGCATTGGCAAGCCAAATCGAAGCCCACTCCCCCTGATATAAGCGGGGATAGAGGTCGTGTGGCAGTCTTTATCGATGGGCTCAGTCTCTTTTATGGCGCTCGTAATCTGGGTATTGAGATCGATTACAAGCAGCTCCTACGCTATTTCGCTCGGGACGGGCGGCTTCTCCATGCATTCTTCTATGCAGGTGTGGATGCAGAACTCGAGCACTCTCGTCAGCAAGGCTTTCTGATTTGGATGCGTCATCACGGCTATCGCGTGGTAACGAAAGCCGTTCAACATTTTCCCGATGGCAATAAAAAACTCGATATTGATGTCGAGATTGCCGTGGATATGATGAAACTCTCCAGTCATTGCGACACCATGGTGCTGGTGAGCAGCCATGACACCCTCACCTATGCCGTCCGAAGAGTCAGCGAGCGGGGCGTACGTCTAGAATTGCTGGGCTTGAGTAGCAATACCGGCTATGAATTGCTCAACCTAGTGGATGACTACACTGATTTAGGCACCATTCAAGATGAAATTCGCCTGTTGCCCCGCCGCGAAGGCCACCCCTCCCCAGCAAAGCCACCAAGCGTCGACGATGAGGCAACGCTGCCATAGCGATCCTGGAGACGACAGGAATATAAAGCCCTAGCCATACATAATGGTTTTAGTCTGGTGCGCATCGTCATTCCTCTGGCAGCTGACTTAGCAATCTGCCCATGGGTTTAGGCGACATGTCGTGAGAGACCTCTGGGAATCATTCATAGCACTTGCCCAAGCCATGACCATGAACGCCGAACCCACTGGCAATAATCGCCAATGGTGGACCCAGCAATGGCTGGATCTCATCAATTCCTATCGCTTCAAGAAACGGCTGGAGCGGGGCTGGCGCTATGCCCGGGAAGGCAATGTTCTGTCCATTCGTTTCAAAGGACAGAAGGTGGTGGCAGAGGTTCAAGGGACTGAAGAAAAACCCTATCGCCTATCGCTATGGCTCGATCCACTGGGGGATGAAGACTGGGATTTTGTCATTGAGACCCTGTCGGAAAAAGCAGTCTTTTCCGCCAAGTTACTGGCCGGGGAAATGCCGACCAATATTGAGCAGGTCTTCGCGGCCAATGGCTTGCGCCTATTTCCCTTTAATCTCTCAGATATCCACTCACGCTGCAGCTGTCCCGACAAAGCCAATCCCTGCAAACATATCAGCGCGGTTTACTACCTCATGGGCGATCGCTTCAGCGAAGATCCCTTTGTGCTGTTTCAACTGCGAGGCCGCACCCGAGACGAGCTGCTTCAGGGACTGCGCCAACAGCGCCAAGGCAAAGCGGTCGAGGTGAAAGAAACGCCCCAGCTGAATGCTGTAGGACCAGGCTTAGAGAATTTTTGGCGTTACGAAGAGTCCCTGGAATCGAGCCTAGTTGTCATCGCCCCCTCAGGTGCAGAGACAGTGCTAGATATCTTAGAGCCCATTCCTCTGCCGAGCAGTGCGGGGGAAGTGGGAGCTTCGACTGCCGCCATGGCCATGACCTACTTACGGGAAATTTATCAAACCGTGAGTCAGCAAGCCATGCTCAAAGCCATGATGCAAGCCCAAGAGGACGGTTAGGCCCCCAGCTCACTGTCGGCATGCTGGGCACCATGGGTCAACGAATGGGCAAACGCTGCAGATCTGTCACACCATGGGTGAAGGCACTATCAATTTCGTCCATGACAAACTAGATAAATTCCACAAGGACCTAGATTAGTTTCAGGAATTGTTGGGTGCTCAGTGGGTATCTATTCCTAGCGAAGCTAATTTGAGGCAGTGCGTTTGACTGAGCACCGAGCCATTAAATCTTCACTGGACTCCCTCTTTAACAGGCCCCTTTCAGCCATCGCTGTCCGGTCTATTCCTAGGCCGGCAGCACAACCTTGACCCCAGGCTTCCTCTCTCAACTCAGCACCTTCTGAACCAGCAGACACCATGCAAATCAAACCTCAGCAGCTTCTTCTCGCCGCAACCCTCGCCCTCTCTGGAGCAATGCTGCCCATCGCCCCGACCCACGCCAATGATCAAGGCGGCTGCTTCATGGTGGACGAAGCGGGTAACACCATCAGCTTGGGCAGCCTTTGCGGTTATGGGGCACCCAGCAGCTCCAGCCAAACCAGCAAAGCTTCTGCCAGCAATGCTCAGGCCAGTAACGGTGTGGTTCAGGTGCCCATCATCCGCCGCGCTGGCAGGACCCCTGTGATTGCGGTGAACTTCAATGACAGTCAGACCTACGAAATGATTTTGGATACTGGCGCTTCTGGCACCTTGATTACCCGTCGCATGGCCAATGACTTGAACCTGCGTCAGAACGGAGAAATCGTTGCTTCCATTGCCGATGGCAGCCGCGTCCGCTTTCCCACCAGCCGAGTCAGCAGCATTTCGGTGGATGGTGCCCGAGTGAGCGAGGTGGATGTGGCGATCGCGGAGGACATGGATATCGGCCTTCTGGGTCACGACTTCTTTGGCAACTACGACATTCGCATCGGCAAAGACGTCGTAGAGTTTTCCCAGCGTTAAGTAGCCAGTTCCCCTCATAACTCTCTCGGCCCTTGCGCTACCTCTATCTCCACGGCCTCGGCTCCAGCCCCAACTCTGCGAAAGCGAAGTACTTCAAAGCTCGCTTTCGGAGTCAGGGCATTGAGCTGGAGCGGCTGGATTTCAATTTGGATAGCAATGGAGCATTTGATTTTGCGGGTCTGAGCTTGACCCGCAATCTGGAACGGGTCACAGCAGCAGTGGCTCAAAGTCCTGCACCTGTGACACTGATCGGCTCTAGTCTGGGCGGGTTGACGGCAGCTTGGGCCGCAGAACAGTGTAGACAAGTCGAAAGGCTGGTGCTACTGGCACCGGCCTTTGATTTTTTGACAGCTTGGTTGCCCAGCCTGAGTGAGGCCACGGTGCAGCAGTGGCAAGCCAGTGGAGAACTCGAATATTTTCACTATGGCAAGGGCAAGCCGCAAATTCTGCGCCACAGTTTTGTCACAGATCTGAAAACCTATGACGAAGGGGCCTTGAAGCGATCGCAACCAACGCTCATCTTCCACGGCATCAGTGATGAAACCGTCCCCATCAGCGCAAGTCGGCAATACTCAGCCACGCGGGACTGGGTAGAGCTAATCGAATTAGACAGCGACCATGGCCTAGGAAATTCTGTGTCGCGGATTTGGCGAGAGATTCAAGGATTTTGCGAGTTGCAATAATTCCTTCACCGCTATGCTTGAAGGTGCCCTCGATATCTCGTCGCCATGCTGCCCTTCATTCGCTCTGACCTCGCCCAATTCAGCGGCTATGCTCCCCATACAGGCGGCGAAACTCAGCCAGAGCAATTCGACCAGCTAGACACCAACGAGTGTCCCTATGATTTGCCAACAGAGCTAAGGGACAAACTAGCCTGGCAAATTCAGCAACAGATTCAGAGCAACCGCTATCCCGATGGCGGTCATGGGGGATTGAGAGCGGCGATCGCAGAGTACGTCAATGAAACCGCAGACTCTAGTGCCTTCACTCCAGATCAAATCACCATCGGCAACGGTTCCGACGAGCTAATCCGCTCCCTGATCATTGCCACTTGCCTCGGTGGCGAAGGCTCCATACTAGTCGCGAATCCCACCTTCTCCATGTATCGCATCATCGCCCAAACCTTGGGCGTCCCCGTGGTCCAGGTGGGGCGTGATGCCCAGAGCTTTGCAGTGGATCTGGAAGCAGCCCAATCTGCCATCGCGAATCCAGAAGGTCCACCGGTGCGCCTCGTCTTCATGGTCCACCCCAACTCCCCAACCGCCAACGCATTGACAGTAGCAGAGATTGCCTGGCTGCGATCGCTACCCGCCTCTACCCTCGTCGTCATTGACGAGGCCTACTACGAGTTCAGCCGTCAAACCCTCGTCAATGAGGTTTTAACCAGACCGAACTGGGTCATCACCCGCACCTTCTCCAAAGCCTTCCGTCTAGCTGCCCATCGGGTTGGCTATGGTGTTGCCGACCCCGCTGTAATTCGGGTCTTGGAGCAATTGCGTTTGCCCTATAACTTGCCCAGCCTGACCCAAACTGCCGCTCAAGTCGCCCTCGCGAATCGGCGTGAATTACTGGCCGTGGTAGATGAAATTGTGGGAGAACGCGATCGCCTCCACGCCGCACTCAGCGCTTTGCCCCAACTCCACTGTTTCGCCACTGACGCCAATTTTATCTACGCCCAACTCAAATCCGGTGTAGTCGAAGACCCTGAAACGACTCTCGATAGCATCCGCAAACAGCTCAAGGCTCAGGGCACGGTCTTGCGACACACGGGCGGGGGGATGCGCATCACTATCGGTAGCCCAGACGAGAACCAGCGGACGCTGGAACGCCTGACTGCAGGGCTGTCACAGCTGTAGTCGAGCCAATCAGAACGACAATCCTTCGAGCCAGGCCAGTCCTATCCATCTACTGGGAGGTAAGAGCCGGTTTAGCAAACAGCAATCACAATCCGCTTTGCTCTCTCAAGCCTCCTCACAGAGATGACTTTAAAGACGCTGCCGAACCTCAGCGATCGTCTTTGGGAAAATGCCCACCATTAACCCAAAGGCCTCGTCTGGGATCGAAGCAACCACCTTCGGGTCAAAATAATTTTCAAACTGGCTCAAAATCATACGTGCCCGCTGTTCAGGGGCTTCTGAATCTGTCATCTGTCGCGTCAAAATCGTCCACTGGCGGCGAATTCGATAAGCCTCTTCCAAATCCTGACTTGATGCAGGCTGTTTCAAACGCAAATTGCCCACAGGCACGATCGCGGTGCAATCACGATCCAGGCTGCCACCCACGGCAGCACCTGGCCCCGCAAAATCAGCATGAAAACGCTTGTAGAGGATGAGACCGTTGCGACGATTACGACTGACGACCAGCAGCTCACCGGCTTGGATTTGCTCCAGCATAAGGTCAATGCAGCGATACGTTTGGGCAACTCAGCAAAAGACCAGGCAATCACACAGGGAGCAGGCAACAGGCATCTCCAAAAGAGTTAATCCTGCATAGCCAATATTTCCACTGTTCATGAAATCAATCCAAAACCAGGACAGGCTCAGCTTTCTTGATGAATTGCGATGAATTGGCAGCAATTTCCCTCAAATAATTATTTTCTGGAGAAAAACAATTATTTCACACCCTGATTCGCCCACAGAAGATAGGTAAAACCCCTCAAGTCTGAAGATTCGGTTATCTCCCCCTGCTCTTAAAGCGCCAAGCTATAATGGAGCAACTTACAAAACCAAACTTTATCGGCCATGGTTTAGTAAGACCGTCATGGGGCTGTAATGGTTTCGACGGGTTAGTGAACACCACCGTGTGATTCAGGCCGAGAGCGATCTATCTCTCGTAAATCAATGGATCAAAACAAAGTAAATGCGAACAACATCGTATCCTTCTCACGTAAGCCCGCACTTGT
>CALLPZ010000154.1 GCA_938015405.1 uncultured Pseudanabaenaceae cyanobacterium | reverse complement strand
GTGCCCTAGAGCTCTGGAGTATCGAACAAAATAAAGAGGCCTTTGAGAAAACCTACGGCCTACGGGTGGTGCCGGTGTTGGAGTAGTGATAGACGGCATCAAAGAAGGTGGCCATCTTTAGGAAGATGCTAAAAGGTTCATGAATGTGGAGGTGAGTGAGAGTAGCCCATAAACTACTCTCACTCGCCTCCACGCCTCCAACATGACCAAGACGCTTTATCTAGCCAGTCCCTATGGCTTCTCTGCCCAGCAAAAAGACTTGCTGCTGCCTCCCCTGGTAAGCCAGCTCGAAAGCTTGGGCGCTGAGGTTTGGGAGCCCTTTGCTCGTAACAACCAGGTGGACTTTTCTAAGCCTGGCTGGGCCTATCAAGTGGCCCAAGCTGATGTGGCAGATGTGCGCCAATGCGATGGCCTCTTTGCAGTGGTCAATGGCACTCCCCCTGATGAGGGGGTGATGGTGGAACTGGGTATCGCGATCGCCCTCCAGAAGCCCATCTTTCTCTTCCGCGATGACTTCCGCCGTTGCACCGACAGCGAAGCCTATCCTCTCAATCTAATGGTTTTCGCTGGGCTCCCAGAACAGGACTGGCAGCGCTACTACTATGAATCCCTCGGGGAAATCTCCAATCCTGAAAAGGCTCTAGCCCCCTGGCTTCAAAAAATGCCCTAATCACCACCTTAGAAAAGATTTTCTTCTATTCTCTCCCTCTAACGAGGACTAGCCAGGCTTAGCTAGTCCTCATTTTCATGCGTTCTAATGAACCACACATTAATTAACAGATTTTTCTAGTTTGACTGGATATGATTTATGTAACAACAGATACAGAAATCAGAGGGCGCATCAAGATTAATCGCCCTGAGATTTCTAGAACTACCCACAGTTCAATAAACCGTCAGGAGACCTATTAACCATGAAACTTTGCTATCGCGGTGTGAAATACGACTACAGCCCAATCTCTGTTGAGATGGTCGAAGATGGCGACCTCACCGGTCGTTATCGGGGTCGTCCTCTCCTCATCCACCGTGCCCATGCTGCTTTCCACGAGCATGTCTCGGCGATTTATCGTGGCGTGACCTACCAATATTAATGGCAAGGTAGGGGACTTTAATGTCCAGCCACTGCCCCGCTAGATATTCAAGTCGAGAAACTGGCTTGAGATAGAGTTCAAAAAAAGGAGGGGGAGTCAATGACTCCCCCTCCTTTTTTTGATGAAAGGTCTACCGAGGCAATGAGCGAATTGGGCGAGATTTAGACCAAAACAACGGAATAAATACGGAAAAGTCCTTTGAAACAAGCGAATTTAATTAAATTTTTATTAAAAAATCCAAAAACATCTCGCTGAGCCCCATTCCGGGCTGTAGAGACTAGGGCAGGTCTCGCGCTTTGATGGTGGCAATGCCTGGTTAACCCGACAAACATTTGATTCTTTTGGAATCAATGCTTGTGGTCACGCAGCCGGTATCCATGATTGGGCTGGATTGCCTCGCGCCCTCCCTCTTGCAGCCTTCCTCGCCCCATGGCCTCTTCTACTCATACCTTTAACGCCCGTGACTTTCGCAGTCGGCCTATTTATCGCCATACCGCCCCCATAGCCGACATTCAAGGGGAACTGGCGAGTATCGCGAACTTTTACCACCGCATTGAGCGCCAATACAACTATTTCACCGTGGCACTGATTATCTGCACTTCAGTGCCTCTGGTCTTGCTATTCATGCTCCCCCTTCTGCGGGAGCTGGGTTGGCTCATGATTTTGGGCTTTGTGTTGATTGGTATCTATTCAGGCTCCATGCGAAACCGGGCCAAGCAGTGGCAATATCCTCGAGATCGCGATCGCCTCTTCAACGTTGTCCTCTCCCTAGTCAAGCGAGATATCGCTCCTGAGGAACCTCTAGAGGTACAGCTCTGTTTAGGAAGCTTGGCCCAAACCGGGCAAGCCGTGCAACAGCGCTCCGTCCCGGGCAATCCAACCCAGCAATTGGAAGACTGGCGCAATCCCTGGTTTGCCATCAAAGGGCGCTTCCTGGATGACAGCTTCTTTAGCCTGCGTTTGGTGGAACAGGTCAGCATCACGACCCTATCGGACAATCCACAGAATCAAACCAAACCCACCGCCTCCTGCTGCGATGGATTTGATCTAACCTTGCAACTCCACGTGGAGCCAAGTCACTACGGCAACCTAACGCCCTTCCAATCGCACCTCGCCGATGCAGTGAAGCTTCTACCCGGCGCAACTCTAATCAAGCATTACAGCGCAGGGCAAGACCTGAGCCTCACGGTGAACTTGCCTCCAACCTTTACCGCCTCCTTGATGTACCAGAGCATTACGCTCCTCTTCCTCAGCGCGTATCACGTTCTCCACTTGGCAGCACAACTCAACGAGCCAGTACCAAGCGGTCACCTCCCACTCAATCCTGCGAACTCCCCACCCATTAATCAGCGATCGCCGGGGAGCATGGAAATCCAGCCAAACTTGAATCCCCCAGCCGCTCCTAACAATGGGAGAAATGGCAATGGCTTCAATAATGGCCTCAAGAACGGCTTCGGCAACGGCTCAGAGCAAGACCCTAACAACTGGGGCAATTACGGTACACAGCCATTTACGGGAGGCCTGGGCCAATGATTAAGCTACGCCTCCTGTGGACAGACCCTGTCAGCCAGCGCCACCGCCACCCACTGCTCAATACTCCCATAGCCCTAGGCAGTACTTTTAAGTCCATGCCTGTCGAAATCAGTGGTAAATCCGTTTCGCGCATGGTGATTGGCGATCGCCAGGTGCAAGACTTCCATGCACTGCTAGTAGAAGTTGAGGGAGAGATCTACCTCATCGACAACTTGGGGCAAACCTTCGTCAACCAGCGCCCTGTGACGGGTCAAGCCCAGCTACATCCTGGCGATTGCATTCGCATCGGTAGCACCGAAATCCAGTTCGAAATGATTAGCACTCCCGGTGCTCGCCCATCCGGCCAACAGACCACTCATCTCCAAGCAATCCCGGGGGGATTAAACCAGCCGCCCCAACAATCATTCAGTCCTAACGGCAATGGCCGACCCAGCAGAGCGTCAAATCCCGCTCCCGGCGATGCATCAACGGCATCAACTGCTCGCTCAATGGGTCATCATCCCATCAGCAACGGCAACCATCGGTCAGTCAATCGTCCAATTCATATCGTCCCAGACCCCAGCCCAACTCCAGACCCGATCACAAACTTTCCCGACCACAACTCCCCCCAAGACCCCTTTAGAACCCACTCCCAAAGCGACATCCCGACCGGGCCAGGTTCAGCTTCTCCAGAGCAGCAATCGGCACCACACAATCCCAGCAATCCAGCAGGGGCAAATTCCGCAGCAAGCCCATCATCAGCCGCCCCATCCCACCCAAACGGCCAATCCGCCACTGGACAGAACGGGCGGCAGAACCACGCTCCATCCCACCACAATGGGCACCAGAACCATGCCCCCAATCCCCCTTTACAGTCACGAGCTTGGAGGCAAGCAGTTACCCCCCAACCCGATCAACCACAAAATCCCCAGTCTCCTGGGGGGTTAGCAGCCAATCAAAATGGCCAAGCCCAGCTCTCCCCTCCAAGCAATGGCCATTTACAGGCCAACCGCCCTTCCCCCCATCAACCAGAATCGGGCCCAATACCAGCACCCTGGGAACAAGATGGGCAAGGCCCAGTGCATAGCCCAGCAGGAACAGGCTGCCGTCGCATAGTCGGTTTTCTCTTCAAACGCCCATGTGGACGGAGCAACAGCGAGGGTTGCAACGATTGTGCCAATGGGTACAGTAGCCAGGCCTACGCCTCAGACTATGAACTATACGAAGGCTTTGGTCACTACGGGCCGGGGGATTGGGGCTATGGCCTACTCGCCAATCAAAATCAAACTTAAATCCTGGGCCAGGCTGGCTACTTCAAGCGAGCCTCTAGCTGTTGACGGTCCCATAAATCGCGATACAAGCCGGACTGGGCCATCAATTCCCCATGGGAGCCGGATTGGACAATGCGGCCCTGATCCATCACCAGAATCACATCAGCTGTGGCAGCAGCAGACATTTGGTGAGAGATAAAGATCACGGTCTTGCGACCAGTTCCCGTTGAAAGCTCTTCTAGGATTTGCGTTGCCGTCTGGTTATCCACGCTGGATAAAGCATCGTCCAGAATCAGAATCGGCGCATCCACCAGAAGGGCCCGCGCAAGGGCCGTACGCTGACGTTGTCCACCGGACAAGGTAATGCCCCGCTCTCCCACCAGAGTTTCGTAGCGCTGGGGGAAGTTGAGAATTTCAGGATGGACCTGAGCTTGCTTGGCAGCCCCTTCCACGAGGAGCTGTTCTCGCTGGGGCTCGCCGTAGCGAACGTTGTCGCGAATGGTGGTACTAAACAGGAAACTGGTTTGGGGCACGTAGGCGATCGCCGCCCTCAAGGTACTGAGCGGTATTTGGGTAATGTCTACGCCATCCAAGAACAATTGCCCCGGCTCAAGGTCCAGCAGCCGAGGAATGGCATTGGCTAAGGTCGACTTACCGGCCCCAATGGGACCAACCACTGCCACTGTCTGGTGAGGCTGGATGTTGAAACTCACCTGACTCAAGGCTGCTTGCTCCGCAGTGGGATAAGCATAGGTGAGGTTGTCTGCCTTGAGCGCTCCCTGAATCGGCTGGGGCAAATCCTGGGGGGATTCAACCGTTTGAATTGCAGCTTTAACACTGAGAATGGCCTCAACGCGATCGACACTCACCTCACCCTGCTGATAGGCGGTGATGGTGAAGCCCAGCAGCGCCGTGGGGAAGACCAACTGCTGCACATAAATAATCATGGTGACAAAGTCACCCACACTGAGGTTCTGGCTGGCAATTTCCCGAGACCCCAGCCAGAGAATGAAAAGCAGACTCAAACTCGCCAGTCCTTCCAGCAGAGGAAACAGGAAGTTTCTTGTCTTAGCCAAGCTGAGATTGGCTTTGAGCAGGCGACGATTAATCCCACTAAAGGCCCGACGCTCATTCTCTTCCTGGGCATAGATCTTGATCAGACCAATACCACTCATATCCTCTTGAATGAGCTCACTTAAATCCGAAAGCTCCTCTTGAACCGCTTCCTGCTGTCCTCGCAGCTTGGTGCTTGCCAAATTGACGAGGAGCAACATCATCGGATAGACCGACAACGCCAGAAAACTAAGCTTGACGTTAATCAGCATCATGGCCGGCACCACGAGGATGTAGGCCAAGGTCGTATTAATCAAACTCAGGACTGCAAAGCCCATCAGGCGACGAATCTTGTCCACATCGCTGGTGGCACGGCTGATCAAATCCCCCGGCGCATTATTG
>CALLPZ010000153.1 GCA_938015405.1 uncultured Pseudanabaenaceae cyanobacterium | reverse complement strand
ATGAGTCGCGCCGCTTTTGCATGTTTGCGACTCTTGGTCTAGGAAATTTTTCTGTACCTGTGAAGTCGACACATTTGTTTAGAGAGGCGGCTTGCCAGAGGCGATCGCTCCAGTTCCGTGCGGCCGCCCAACCTAAGGGCTGAAACCATTGGCCAGGGATGATCCCACCCTTTGCAGGGGAAAGTCCTGTCGCTTCTAGGTTTGATACTGCTTTGCGAATCCTTACAGAGCCTGACCGCTCCAATTTTTGCTGCCTATCCTGGGGGAAACACCTTGACTTGAGGACTCGCGCCATGGCCGATTCTGCCTATCAGCCCTCGGAACAAGCCCTTGCTCTGGATCGCGATTGCACAACCCTGTCGCGCCATGTGTTGCAGCAGCTCCAAGCTGCTTCTCCGGGAGAGGCCCAAGATCTAGCCGCTCTCATGGGACGGGTTGGCCTCGCGGGCAAACTCATTGCTCGACGCCTAAGCCGCGCTGGCTTAATGGCAAACACTTTGGGATTTACCGGCGAGACCAACGTTCAGGGGGAGGAGGTCAAGAAGATGGACCTCTATTCCAATGAGGTATTTATCTCGGTGTTTAAGCAAAGTGGTTTGGTCTGCCGCTTGGCCTCTGAAGAGATGGAAGACCTCTACTACATTCCAGAAAACTGCCCAATTGGGCGATACACGCTGCTCTATGACCCCATTGATGGCTCATCCAATGTGGATGTCAACCTCAATGTTGGCTCGATCTTTGCGATTCGCCAGCAGGAGGGCAATGACGAAGCCCAGGATGGGAGTGACCTGTTAGCCAATGGGCATAAGCAAATTGCTGCGGGCTACATTCTCTATGGTCCCAGTACGGTTCTGGTTTATTCCATCGGTAAAGGTGTCCATTCATTCACCCTAGATCCGAGTCTGGGCGAATTCATACTATCTGAAGAAAACATTCAGATCCCCACCCACGGGCCGGTTTACAGCGTCAATGAAGGTAACTTCTGGCAATGGGAGGAATCCTTCCGAGACTATGTTCGCTACGTTCATCGCCATGAAGGTTACAGCGGACGTTACAGCGGTGCATTAGTCGGTGATTTTCATCGCATCCTGTTCCAGGGCGGTGTTTTCATGTATCCCGGTACGGTGAAAAATCCCGAGGGTAAGTTGCGGTTGCTCTATGAGTCGGCTCCCCTCGCTTTTCTGGCTGAGCAGGCCGGGGGAACAGCAACCACAGGTCAGCAGGACATTATGGATTTCCTGCCGGGCAAGCTGCACCAGCGAACGCCACTGATTATTGGTAGTCAGGATGATGTGGCCCTGGTGACGTCATTTATCGAAGAGCAAAAACGCATGGCGGAAGATCGAGCTGCTGCTGGTGTTGGCTAGTTCGATGCTTTCCTTTCCTCCTTAGATTCTGAAGCCTTCGGGCTGATTGCAATGCTGTGGCGGTTGGTTTAACAATCGCTCCTCCAGCCTGCATTCCTTATTCCCCACTAATTGGTCCAGGCCTCTAATTTTTTAAGTCCCATGGTTGAACTTCTTGAAAATCCGCTGCGCGTTGGTCTCCGTCAGGAGCGTATGCCCGATCCCCAGATCCTGACTATTTTTGGGGCTTCTGGCGACCTGACCCAACGCAAGTTGGTGCCGTCGCTGTATGCCATGTACCAGGAGCGGCGTTTGCCACCGCAGATCACTATCGTGGGTGTGGCCCGGCGGGATTGGAGCCATGAGTTTTTCCGCCAGCATATGCGCGAAGGTGTGGAGCAGCATGGCGGCGGTTTGGGCTCTGAAGAAGTTTGGAACCAGTTTGCTGAGGGGTTGTTCTATTGCTCTGGAAACATCGATCAGCCAGAGAGCTACCAAAAGCTCAAGGCTTTTCTCGCAGAGCTGGATGAAAAGCGAGGCACAAGGGGCAACCGCACCTTCTATCTTTCTGTGAGCCCCCGCTTCTTTGGTGAAGCGGCCCTACAGATGGGCAAGGCTGAGATGTTGGCCGATTCCAATAAGACCCGCTTAATTATCGAGAAGCCCTTTGGCAAAACGCTGAGCACGGCTAAGACCCTTAACCGTACGGTGCGAAGCGTCTGTGCTGAGGAGCAGGTCTATCGCATTGACCATTACCTGGGTAAAGAGACGGTTCAGAACCTGTTGGCTTTCCGTTTTGCCAATGCGATTTTTGAACCGCTGTGGAACCGTCAGTTTGTTGACCATGTGCAAATCACCGTGGCAGAGACGGTGGGTCTTGAAGGTCGAGCAGGCTACTACGAGACGGCCGGAGCCCTGCGGGATATGGTGCAAAACCACCTGATGCAGCTGCTGGCGCTGACTGCCATGGAGCCGCCTAACTCTCTGGATGCCGATGCCATTCGCAATGAGAAGGTGAAGGTGCTCCAAGCCACCCGCTTGGCTCATTTGGATGACCTGTCCAAATGTGCGGTGCGAGGTCAATATACTGCGGGCTGGATGAAGGGGCAGCAGGTGCCAGGCTACCGTGAAGAAGAAGGCGCGGCACCGGACTCGACCACGCCGACCTATGCCGCACTTAAGCTCTCCATCGATAACTGGCGTTGGCAGGGGGTGCCTTTCTATCTGCGTACCGGCAAACGCATGCCTAAGAAGGTGACGGAAATCGCCATCCAGTTTAAGAAGGTGCCGTTCTTGATGTTTGAGGCAGCGGCGAAGCATGCCAAGCCTAATATCTTGACCATGCGCATTCAGCCCAATGAGGGGATCTCGCTGCGGTTTGACGTGAAGACGCCAGGCTCTACCCTACGCACGAGGCAGGTGGATATGGACTTCCGCTACGATGCAGCCTTCGGCACGACGAACCAGGATGCCTACAGTCGTTTGCTTGTGGATGGCATGTTGGGAGATCAGTCCCTGTTTATTCGAGGGGATGAAGTGGAGGCCTCTTGGCGACTGCTGACGCCGCTGTTGGAGGTGTGGGATAACGCCACGGATGCCGATGCAGTGCCGATGTATGAGGCTGGGACTTGGGAGCCTGCAGAGGCAGAGTTCTTGCTGAATCGGGATGGACGAAAATGGCGACGGCTTTGATTTTGGGGTGATAAGGAGTTGGGTCTGAACCGTTGAATGGTGACCATGACTCGCTCCTCTCGATTTGCAATCGTGCTTGATTTACAACCGCTCTTGTTCTAAACCTCTGAGATTGAATTATGACGACCACACCCTTAGTTGCGTTACAACGGCCCAAAGCGATTTCTGTGGAGCAGATTGAGGCTGAACTGAGCGAAATTTGGCGATCGCAACAAAGCAGTGGTTCCTTGGCAACCCGGGCAGCGACCTTCAGCATGGTGGTCTATGAGCCTGAGGAGTTCCAACAGCTTTTGGCAACCCTGGGTTACTATGACGCCCCCATTGATGGCATCTATGGACCTGAAACCAAAGCAGCGATCAACAAGGCCCAGAAGCATTACGGTCTGTTTGAATCTGGTCGGATGGATCGCGAGACCTTAAGAAAGCTGCGGGAAACCATGTGTTCCCAGGAGGATCTTGCTCCGGTCAGTAACGCTAATTTTCGAGGTCTCAGCATCAGCGATGCCCTGGCATCTCAGAACCCCTGTCGCATTGTTACGCTTGCTCCGGTTCTGAACCAGAAGGAACCTGTGGATGCGAAGGTGTCAGCCTATTGCCCTATCAATAAGGGTAAGGATGACCAGTTGATGTGTTGTGAATACATCACACTTCAGGGATCTAAAACGGACTTGCAAGGGGTGGGAGAATTGGCTACCTCATTGCTGATTCCAGATTTGCCACGCTTTGTTTGGTGGAAGGCCACGCCCAACCCTGAGCAGCCTCTGTTCCAGGAGCTGGCCGAGGCTAGTGACTGCATGATTTTTGACTCTAGCTATTTTAGTGAGCCTGAGTCAGAGCTGGCTAAGCTGAAGACTTTGCTGGATAACGAGACTTATGTTGCTGATCTCAACTGGCATCGTTTGTCGGCTTGGCAGGAGATGACGGCGGCAGCCTACGATCCACCGGAGCGTCGTCAGGCCTTGCTCTGTGTGGATCGGGTGACGATTGACTATGAACAGGGTAATCCGGCCCAGGCGCTGATGTTCTTGGGATGGTTGGCAAGCCGTCTGGGCTGGCAACCGACGGCTTTCAAGCTGGAGAGTGCCCCTGATGATGAGGACACCATTGAGCGAGTCAGCTTTAAGTCTTCTGACGATCGCGTGATTGAGGTGGAGCTAGCCGGTATCCATGTGGATGACTGGGGCGAGGTTTTGGGAGATTTAGTCGGCCTGCGGATGTCTTCGACGGACACAGGGGCAGATTGCAATACGATCTTGTGTTCGGAGACGACGGGTTGTATGCGCATGGAAGCAGGTGGCAGTGCTCAATCTGCGAAGACGGAGCAGGTTGCACCACCGACGGATGAGACGGCTGAGGCGTTAATGGCGAAGCAGTTGCAGAGTTGGGGACGGAATGTTTTGTATGAGGAGAGTTTGGCGGTGACCGTTGAAATTCTGAAATTGAGAGGGTAGTTGTTCTAGTCCAGACTGGCTGATGCCATGAGGTTGATGAGCTTGCGTTTGCGGCCATGACTCGCTTGAATCTGGCTACGATACTTCTTCCAGGCTGCTTGCTTGCTTTGATGCAGGTAAGCAGCTTTGACTTGGGTGAGGTACTTAACAGCAAGGTCGTAATGGCTCGCCTTACCGCGATTCATAATGTCATCTGCCCCTGCCCTGCCCTTGCGAATGACCCAATCGGGATCATGGCTAATGGCTGCTTTCATCACCTTGATAGTCATATCTCGGCTGTGGTAACCGTCCAGCTTTTTGATGGCTGCTTGGATGCGGCCTTCGGCTAGAAAGATTTCGATGTCTTCGGCGTTGTAGCTCCAAGTCTCAGAGGCTTCTAGCTGGTCTAGGAGGCGATCGCGCATCTTTGGCCATTGCTCCCCTGCCAGCATTTCAAGGTGATTGAAGTCTGACACTTTGGGTTGGATGGCGATCGCCCTTGCCCAAAGCTCCAACATCGTGACCTCATCCTCAACCTGCTCCGACAATTGTGCTGCCCAGGCTGCCAGTTCATAGTGATTGGAATCTGGCTTGAAGCTTTCTGAACTGGCGCTGACTGAGACACCGGCATAACTACGCCAGGCCGCTTGAGGACTGGGCAGTTCAATTCCTTGTTGAGCCACTTCCACTGCTGCGCTGAGATTACCCTGGGCACGAAATGCCTCTGCCACAGCCTGGGCATCGGTCACAGTTTCGAGGCAGTCAACCTCAGCCAGAGCCTGCTCACCCTCATTCCACTGAATCAGCGTCACCAACCAGTCTCGGAACTGCTCCTCTGCCTTGGCAAAATTGAGATATTCCTCCCAGCGCCCTTGGCGAGCCAGAATTCTCAGCCGAATTTGTGCTAACTCATCCGCATGGGCTGGAGCCTCGCCTTCCCAAAGCTCATTTGCGGTACCTTCTAACACCTCCTGTAAAGCCAAATCTTCCCACCCCTGGCGCAGGACTTCCGAAGCGAGGGGAAACTCCTCCCATGCAAATTGGGCGGCATATTCTTCCAGTTGAACCTGCCAATCCATTGCCTCGTCATCGGTCAGTTCTGTTTGCAACAGTGCCTCAGCCCAGAGGGGATCTAATGCCTGAGCGGCGATGTCTCCGTCATAGCCATAGTCTAAGACTTCACTCCACTCTCCTGCGAGAGTCCCGGTGATGGCATCCAGAATAATCAAAGCATTTGCCCCATCCCCTGCTTTGATAAAGTCCTCTGGCTTGGCAAACAATTCTGGGAAACCTTCGAGCTCTATGTCATAGTCATCCCAACCATCTTCACAAGCCCGCACAGTATTGCGGATGACCTGGTGAGCTTGGCCTCGATAGGGAGCGGGATCGATTCGGGTTTGACGCTTGCGACTTTGGGACTGGGCTGATTCTTTCTGCTGACCATTGTAGTTAGGCTTTCTGGAGCTGCGAATCGTTGTTCCAACGACTTGAACCTCAACGCTTATGGCTTCACCTTCGAAGTCTTCGTCGAGCAATGCCTCTAGATCCGCTAAGCGTTTTGCAAAGGCTTCGACTCGTTCTACGAGCCCCGGCTCCTCCGCTAATAACTCCAAAGTCAGTTCCCGTAAATCCTCTACATCTAATAGATTCAGCAAGTCCTTCACAGGAGGAGCGATTCTAACTTTCTGTGGATCTCGACAGCTGAGCATTCCCACCGCTGCGATGTGCTTGCACCAGCCACCCCAGTCGTAGGGGCAAGAACAGGTCGCTGATTTGAAGCCGCCGGGATCGACTTCGAGGCTGACGCGGTAAGGCTCATAATCTGTGCCTTCTACCTGAGCCTGGATATTGTTACCGCGACAAACGACATTGACCACCGAGCCAGACTTGTAATAGCTCTGGCCCCGGCTCCAGGACTTGTCATTGACTTGGCGACGTAGGCTGGTTTCACTCAATTTGAAGGGGAGCATTACGAACTCCAAGCAAAGGCTAGAGGAGGGATTATTCCACTGTTACCATGGGGACGCGATCGCTCCAGCAGAGTGGTCAGGATTCTTCTTTTTCAACCCGTCGGCGCGGTTTATGGCGTCTGTCTGGATGAGGGTGCATGGCATTAATCGTTACAGGTGAGCGGAGTGGAGTTGGTAAAACAACTATCACGCTGATGATTTTGGCGGCATTGCGACGGAGCCAAGATAGGCTCGTTGATCATGCTCAAGTTGCTGAGGCGACTGTGCAATCGTTTAAGGTCGGGCCGGACTACATCGACCCCATGTTCCACAGCTATGTGACGGGACGGCCCTGCTACAACCTCGATCCCGTGCTGACTAGTGAAGCTGCAGTCCAGCGTTGTTTTTCCACGCGTCAGAATGCAGACTATGCCCTCGTTGAAGGGGTGATGGGATTGTTCGATGGGACGGTGTGGACTGCGACCGGACCTAAGCCTTGGTTAGATAATGCTGCGTTTGAGCAGCCCCAGGCTAGTGCCTTTGCGAGTACGGCCCACATTGCCAAGTTGCTGGATCTATCGGTGCTGTTGGTGATTGATTGCAGTCGCTTATCGGGGTCGGTGGCGGCGATCGCCCAGGGCTATGCAACCCTAGACCCAGCGGTGAAAATTGCTGGGTTGATATTGAACCGAGTGGGCAGCGATCGCCACCTCAACTTACTCAAAACTGCATTGGAGCCGCTGGGTATTCCGGTTCTGGGTGTGCTGAGACGTCACAAAGAAATTGAATTGCCCGATCGCCATCTGGGGCTCGTGCCAACGGATGAGTTGCCGGAGCTGGAGCAGCGGCTGGATCGGTTGGCCGAAATTGCGGGGGCGGCGTTTGATTGGGAGCGGCTGTTGCCAATGTTGCGGGTGGAAGAGGCAATAGAGGCCCCCCCTAGCCCCTCCTCAAACCAAGGAGGGAATTTGAGGCAAGACGCAGTTGAACTTCAGCGCAGCAGCGATCGCTCTCTACTCCCCCCCTTACAAAGGGGGGGGCAGGGGGGGGCAGTCTTGTCTCCTCAGTCAGAGGAGAGAGTTCGCATTGGGATTGCTCGCGATCGCACCTTCAATTTCTACTACGCCGAAAACCTAGAACTCCTAGAACAAGCGGGAGCTGACCTTGTCTCTTGGAGCCCGCTGGAGGACAAAA
>CALLPZ010000152.1 GCA_938015405.1 uncultured Pseudanabaenaceae cyanobacterium | reverse complement strand
TCTAAGTTCGGCTCATCAGCCAATCGCTCCAGAAACTTTAGGCGGTAGCGTAGGGGAAGATCGGGTTGTTTCAAAGCCTGCATGAAATAGCTTGCAGGAACCCATTCGCTAAAAAATTCTGATGGTACAGGCCCCCATCTTAGGAGCTCCACTGCGAGGCGATCGTTTTGTCCCAGCTCTATGCTGCTCAGTACCGCGTCAATTTCGCTGGGGTAAGATTCTGCATCCAATTCACCAGCCCAGTTGATATGTTGACGGGCAATATCCGCGATCTCTTCCTCAGCTTGCTCCACCAAAACATCTAGAACAGCCTTGGGAGTTGCTAAAACTTGAGCCAAGGTGAGTTGAGTTTCATGGGGCTGTTCTAAAGCCAGGCTAGGCCTACTATTCAGAGCTTCCATTAAATTTGAATCAATGGGCTGGAGAATGGGCATGGCAAAATCAATAGTGTCTGAAAATCGTAGAACTAGAAAATGGGCTCACCTTCAGGATGCCCATTGCTCCTCCCTCTAACAGTGTGAGATACCTAACTACATCGATGAACGACTTGATAGAATTGTAGTTCATTTGAACTATTTTGACTCGTGCTTGTGTCCTTGACGTTCTAAATCGCTCAACTTTTACTCGCACTGCATCCAAGTTGCCTCGCCACGCGTATCTTCTTTGGAGTCAACCTTTGGAAAGCTAGATGGTTCAACAACAGTGGTGGGGAAGCCGATGCCGAGGCTAACAACCCTAGCAATGGATGTAATCGCCAATCTTGTGACCCATCATCGAACCGACGAGCAACTGATCGAAGCCTTGAAGGCTGGCCAGACAGAGGCTTTGGGGGAGATCTACGATCGCTACGTCAGCCTGGTCTACAATCTGGCACTGCGGCTGTTGCGTAATGCGAATGAAGCTGAGGATCTCACCCAAGAGATCTTCATCGCCTTACCCAGACTCTATGATGGTAAACGGGGTAGCTTGGGTACATTTTTGTCCATGGTGACGCGATCGCGGGCCATAGATCGGCTTCGCAAACGGAATAACCGGAAGCAAATCTTGACCCGCTGGCAAAACTGTTTAAGTCCTACCGTTACGGAATCCGTTCCCTTTGAGCAGGCTGCCATGGCAGAGCGCCGTGCTCAGGTTCAGGAAGCTCTGGCTCAATTGCCCGAAAAGCATCGTCGGGTTCTGGAGCTTAGCTACTACGAAGGCCTGAGTCAGTCAGAAATTTCCCAGCACTTGGGGATTCCCCTCGGCACGGTGAAATCCTGGGCGCGGCGGGGGTTGCTCAAGCTCGAACAGAATTTGCAGGATTTTTTCAACGAGGACTCCAGTGATGACTCCCTTTAGTCCTGAAGACTTGAATGAGTTGGCCGCAGGCTATGTATTGGGTGATCTCACCTCTGAGGAGTCTGCTCTGTTTCAGCAGTGCCTTCAGCAAGATTCAGCATTACAGTTGCGGGTTACCCAGCTGGAGAAGACCCTGGGCACGATGGCCCTGGGCATGCCTGCCCAGGCTGCTCCCCAAGGGCTGCGATCGCGCATCATGCAGACAGCGGACGAAGCCAAGGTGCCGCCAGGAACATCGTTTAACGTGCCACATTGCTTGTCGCCCGATTCTCAAGGGCATTTGTATCATCAGCGAGGCTTCTCCTTTGCTGCCTTTTGGAGTGGTCGGGCGCTGCTGCGGAAGCGTTTGCTGTTGTGGGGCGGTGGGGCAGCTTTGATTGCGATCGCTTTTGGTGTACAGCGACATCATCTGCAACAGCAAATCGCGATGTTGCAAACGGCATTATCTCAGAAGCAAGGCTCTCCTGCTTTATCAGTGGTTCAGCAGCCATTACCAGTGGAGGCAACCTTAATCGTGGAAGCACCTGCTGATGTACTTGCAGAGCAATGGCCAGGTCTTCGCCACCTTAGGGATGACTATCGGCGGAGCCGCTCTGAAATGACGGGGCCAGAAGAGAATCGCTTGCAGGATGGTCGGATTATGCCTATTCGGTTGCGTGAGCATCTGAAGCCGTCACCAACGATGCCTCGATTGGTGGAGCCCATTGAGGATGTTGAGGCTCAGTTCCTGGCTGTGACTCCTTGTGAGATGGGAGAGACAGAGGGACTGCGTATGACCTATCTCCTTGATCAGAAGACGCCGGTTTCCGTTTATAAGTTGAAGCAGGGGGGGGAATTTCCCCATCCCGGTACGGAGGCGATGTCGTTGCAGAGTGCTGAAGGGCTGTCGATGATCCTCTGGGAAGATGGCGCATTTTTGTATGCGCTCGTTTCAGATTTACCTGTTAATCGACTCAAGAAATTGTCGATTATTTCTTGAGTCGATTAACAGGTCTGGCCATCAAAAAGCATTATTTCTCAGCTAAAGGACTGTATCCACTGGGCAGAGGGTCAATCCACTCAAGAGGTGCAGATTTTTGCTCCTGTCGTCTCCTCTCACCAGATGAAGCCGAGCTTGAGCCACAAGTTTGAGGGATAAATCAAATGCCTCAAACCTCTGCGAGGCAATCAATGTCTTCTCTCCCCAATAAAGTAGCCCGTGGGGTTAAGCCGCTTAAGCGACCCCCACGGGCTGATAGGAGAGAATAATATTCGGTTCTGTATAGTTAGCTGTTCGGTGCATCTACTGTGCAGCCGATGTATAAACAATAATCTATTCTTAGAGAGATTGGTCTGTCCCACGGAAGCTTCAAATTAAATTTGGTATAAAACATCTGGCCTTTATTTTTGACCCCTTTGGATTGGGAAATCTAGAGAAATTGGCTGTTTGAGGCCATAAAAATACGAAATGTCCTGATGAGAAAAACGTGTTTTTGTGTCCAGGACTACAGTCTTTTTTGAGAGAGACGTTTGCTGCATTTGCTTGGAGCGGGGTGGATAACTCGTAATCATGGGGAGCTCGTTGCTTGGGCTATCGGCTAAATGGCTGTGTATTCCAGTCGCAGTTTGTCATTTCTGGTATTGATCGACGATTGAGAGACTCATTCTGGGAGGAATTCCAGATTTAGACTTTGATCGGGCTAAATTTGGGCATTCTGGGGACGCAGGGTCACTATCACCAACGTTCTCGCTTCCATGGGATGTGACCTAATGCTGCCTGCCCTTCAGTCTCCATCGACTTCAGTTTCTGTGTCTGCGCCTGTTCAGAGCCGAGGGCAGAAGTACAAGGCAGCATTGACCCAGACAGAATTTGCGCAGCTGCCATTCCAGGCGATCGCCCGCCAAGCCTTACGCAAATATTGGGGATACGAGGCCTTTCGTCCGGGACAGTGGGACGTGGTTAAAGCCCTACTCGAGGGAGAGGATGTTTTAGGTGTGTTGCCAACGGGGAGTGGCAAGTCCCTTTGCTTTCAGCTTCCGGCCCTCTGTCGCCGAGGGCTCACCCTGGTCGTTTCTCCGTTAATTGCGCTGATGGAGGATCAGGTGGCGAGTTTGCAAGGGCGTGGCATCGCAGCGGCGAGTCTACACAGCCAGCTGGATCCGAGACAGCGTAGCCAAACGCTTCGCCAACTGAGTCGTCTCAAGCTGCTTTATCTGTCTCCAGAAACCTTGCTGAGCCCTAAGGTGTGGAGACAATTACAGCTACCTCATCTCAAAATTGCAGCCTTGATCGTTGATGAAGCCCATTGCTTGACCCAGTGGGGAGATAGCTTTCGCCCCGCCTACGATCGCCTGGGTTGCGTGCGGCGGGCTCTCTTGGCAACGAGACCGTTGGGGTCCCATTTCCCCATGGCTGCGCTGACTGCCACTGCTGACCGGGCAACTCGCCAGGGGATTGCTGAATCTTTGCAGCTGGATAAGCCCGTGGAGATTGTGAAATCGCCCCACCGGCCTAATCTCGATCTGCAGGTGAAACGCTGTTGGACCCCTCGGCAGCGACGGAGCCAAACCTTTGCCTTTCTTCAGAGCCAAGCTGCAAGGTGTAGAGCGATGCCATCGGGGTTGATCTATGTGCGCAATCGACGGGATAGCGAGACC
>CALLPZ010000151.1 GCA_938015405.1 uncultured Pseudanabaenaceae cyanobacterium | reverse complement strand
TTATTTGAAAAAGGCCAGTAGCTTTAGCAGCGAGTCTCATGAGAGCTGCTGATTTGCGCAAGCTGGAGCTTCAATCATTTGGTGGTGGTGCCAAAGTTTAGGGCTAAGCCGAATTTCCCAACAACCCCTCGGTCGGAGTGGATCTGTCGGGCGCTGCATCAAGGCGCTAAGATTGAAAACTGTTTTGCTCTATCCCATTTCTTCTGTCTGCCATGGCTGTTCGCGTTCGCATTGCGCCAAGTCCCACTGGGAATCTCCACATCGGTACGGCCCGCACGGCAGTGTTCAACTGGCTCTATGCCCGTGCTCAGGGTGGCCAGTTCATCTTGCGGGTTGAGGATACGGACCTAGAGCGGTCTAAGCCTGAATTCACTGAAAATATTTTTGCAGGGCTCAAGTGGCTGGGCCTGGAATGGGATGAGGAGCCGGTCTACCAGTCCCAGCGCGCGGACTTGTATCAGCCCAAGATTCAGGCGTTGCTAGACCAGGGCTTGGCTTATCGGGCCTATGAAACTCCCGAAGAGTTGGATGCCATGCGGGCGGCCCAGAAGGCGGCTAAGCAAGCGCCGCGCTACAACAATCAGCACCGTAACCTCTCGGCGGAGCAGGAAGCGGCTTATAAGGCTGAGGGTCGCCAAGCGGTGATTCGTTTCAAAATTGATGATGACCGGGTGATTAGCTGGAAGGACTTGGTGCGCGGCAACGTGACCTGGAAAGGCAGCGATTTGGGGGGCGATGTGGTTATTGCTCGGGCTGCTGACCCCAGCGAGATTGGTCCACCGCTCTACAACTTCGTTGTTGTTGTGGACGACATTGACATGGGCATGACCCATGTGATTCGCGGTGAGGACCACATTGGCAATACGCCGAAGCAAATCCTCCTGTACGAGGCGTTAGGTGCGACGGTGCCCGAGTTTGGTCATACGCCCCTGATTCTCAATGCTGAGGGCCGTAAGCTGTCCAAGCGGGACGGTGTGACTTCTATCTCTGATTTCCAAGGAATGGGCTATGAAGCAGATGCCCTGGCTAACTACATGACCCTGCTGGGCTGGTCCCCGCCGGAGCCCATGACCGAGCGCTTTGGTCTGGATGAAGCAGCTAAGGCATTTAGCTTTGATCGGGTGAATAAGGCAGGGGCTAAGTTTGACTGGGACAAGCTCAACTGGCTCAACAGCCAGGTCATTCATGAGATGGACCAGGAAGACTTGCTGACGAAGCTGGTTCCCATTTGGGAAAGTGCAGGCCGTACCGTTGAGCTAGCTGACCAGAAAGACTGGTTGATGGAGTTGGTGGCGCTGATTCAACCCAGCCTCGTCAAATTGAATGATGCGGTGGAGGAGAGCAAGTTGTTCTTCTCGGAGACGGTCCCTTTTGATGAAAAGGCTACGGATCTGTTGCAGCAGGAACATGGAGCAGCGATCGCCCAAGGCTTTTTAACAGCAGTGCAAGAGGCCGATAGTCTCACCCCTGAGTCTGCTAAAGCCCTGATTGGCGCAATTACGAAGGAATTGGGGATTAAGAAGGGCATTGTGATGCGCAGCCTGCGGGCTTGCCTGACGGGATCACTCCAGGGGCCAGACTTGATGCAGTCTTGGATGCTGTTCAATCAGCGGGGCTGGGATAAAGCTCGCTTGGAGAAGGCCCTAGAGGTGGCTCAAGCAGGCTAGGCCAAGGGGGGGATGGCTCATGCTTTGGTGATAGCTGCTGTTGGGCTTTCGCTGATTTGACTAGGATGTCCCTGTAGAGGGTGATACCTGTATTCCGTGTGAAGTCTGTCTGTTGTGATTTCAGTGAGGAGAATTGAAGCCGTGAAACGAATTCCAGGTTTAAAGGCTGCGGCAACATTGGCGGGCCTCGGTGTCGCTAGCGCATTGCTGTCTCCATCGGTGGGTATAGCTCAGGTCGTTACCAATCGGCCCATGTTTACCAATGTGAACTTGAGCCCTCGCTTTGCGCCAGACCCCACGTTTTTGCGGGGCATTAGCGGCGGGGAGATGTCGATTCAGGCCGTTGCAGGTCGGTTTGAAACCGAAACGGGTCCCTGCCTGGGGTTTGTCAGTGAGCGCCCAGATCACAAGATCAAGCTGGAAAGCTTTTTTGACTACCTCAATGTGGAGGTTCTGAGCGAGCAGGATACGGTCATGCTGGTGAAGGGTCCTGGTGGGACTTGGTGTAGTGACAATCGCACCGCTGATGGTTCGAGTATTGCGGGACAATGGCTACCAGGTCGTTATGAGGTCTGGATTGGCACGATTGAGCCGGATCAGTATGTTCCTTACAGCTTGAAGCTGACTGAAGTGCAGTAAGCTGCGGAGCTGATTCTTCATTCTCTAGGCATGGCAGATTTGCGATGGTTTAGGGTTGAGCATTGGATTGAAGGGGTATGGAGTGGCGATCGCTGCTCCATACCCCTTTTGACTTGTTTGTCGCTTGGCTTGGTTGTGAGCTATGCCGTTGGTTTGGTTCTGGCTGCATTGGCTTATGGCGAGGCTGGTGATGGCGCTGATGGTGACGTTGGTGGTGGGAAAGGCTGGCGCGATCGCTGCAGATTATGCTTTCCTTGCCCTACAATTGCGGCACATGGTGTAAAACGCTCGCACTCTAAATTCCCATAACGCTTGCTTCGAGCTGCTTTGGTGCAGTTGGTGGTGCTCTCCGGAGCTTGCTAGGACTGTTGCGATTGCGTTGCTGCCAAAGTTCTGAACGTTCCCCTGGCCGCTGAATCTCCGGAAGTCGATTGATGATTGACGAAAATAAAAGTGGTTCAGTGTGCTTAAATTAGCTCCTAAATCACTGCTCTGTGCGGCCTCGTCCGATGACCTGCCTTGCCCGGTGGTCCTAAGCTCTCTATGGAAGTCTCAGTTTGACTATGCGACTGCAAAGCAAAAGTCCTGCGGAATCAGCGACGATGGCGGATAGCCCCGCGATCACCATGCCCAAGCCGGGAAGCAACCCCTGCCGCGAGCTCGGTGACTATTTGCAGCGACGTTGGATTGAGGAGGTGGGTGAGTCTTCGATTCAGTTGCGTTGTGCTCCCCGGGGCCAGCAGCTCCTGGTTTTGCTGGAGCATGCCATTGCAGAGCAGCCTCCAGTGGCCGATACCTTCCACCGCCTCCAGGCTTTGTTGGAGGAAGCGCCGGAATGCCTCTGGCTGAGCTGGTTGGGGGAAGAGGAGGATTTGCCCGATGTGGTCAAGGCCAGCATGTT
>CALLPZ010000150.1 GCA_938015405.1 uncultured Pseudanabaenaceae cyanobacterium | reverse complement strand
TCACAAGGCCCCATCATTCGTGAAAGACAAAAGCCGGACTTAGTTAAAACTAAGTCCGGCTTTTGATTAGCCAGCTCACCTCAACCCAGCTCTTCTCTATCGCACAGAGGCATGGGCTGAATCTTTCAAGGTGCTCAGCTCCTCTGGCGTCACACATCCCTCCTCAGTAATCACCCCTGTAATCAACTCAGCGGGGGTCACATCAAAAGCAGGGTTATAAAATTCTGCACCGGCTGGGCAAATGGGTTCCCCTTCAATCTGAGCAATCTCAGCCGGGTCTCGCTCCTCAATGGGAATTTGGCTCCCGTCAGCCAGGGCAAAGTCCACAGTAGAAATGGGAGCCGCGACATAGAAGGGAATGTTGTGGGCCTTGGCCACCAGTGCTAGCCCATAAGTACCAATCTTATTGGCCGTATCACCATTCGCGGCAATGCGATCGGCCCCCACAATAACCACATCAATGCGCCCCTGATTCATGCAGTGAGCCGCCATGCTGTCGGTAATCAGCGTGACCGGAATATCTTCCTGAACACATTCCCAGGCCGTTAGCTTAGCGCCCTGCAAGCGTGGGCGAGTCTCCCCCGCATAGACTCGCTCCAGCCGTCCCCGTCGATGGGCAGATCGCACCACCCCTAAAGCAGTGCCATAGCCCGCTGTCGCCAAGCTTCCCGTATTGCAATGGGTCATAATTCGCAGCTTACTCGGGCTTTCGGGCAACACTCCCAAGCCCTGCTCACCAATGCGATAGCAGGTTTCTAGGTCGGACAGATGAATCGCCTGAGCTTCCTTGAGCAACACTGCAACCAGCTTGTCAGCCTGAATTTCCCGACTGTCCTGGACAGCCCCCATCATTCGCTCAATGGCCCAAAAGAGATTCACAGCTGTAGGCCGAGTCCCTCGCAACATCTCAGCCACATCTTCCAGCTTGGACAGGAAGGTCGCTCGATCAACCTCCCCCAGTTCCTTCGCCCCCATGTACATGCCATAGGAAGCTGCCACCCCGATCGCCGGAGCCCCCCGAACAATCATTGTGCGAATCGCCTCAGCCAAGTCCTCGGACCGACGAATCTCTACCAAGCCGTACTCGCGCGGTAAACGGGTTTGGTCAATGAGCAAGATATGGTCTTCACGCCAGAGGATGGGATAGACGTGGGTGATCTCAGACATATCCACATCAGCATTCAAGGAATTTAGCGGCACAGCGATCCCCAACCCCAAAAAACATCAACAGCAATCAGCCACCCATAGGCAAGCCACATTCTCCCTAAATTCTAAGGGGTCATGGAGTTTCCAGGCCCTTGAAGCGCAAGGTCTTACTGACTTGACAGCGTTCCCTCTAAAACAGCAGAAACTCCGTAAATTCAGGCAAAGAGACAGCTCGGGCTCCCAAAAACATTTCTTAAGCTTTATCAAACCCAGGGCTTCAGCTAGGGGGGAGTATTAGGATTATGGGGGGCTAGCTTGCAATCGTGGTCTTCATCGCAGGGATAATCATCTATTCCTGACAAGATCTAGGCCTCCAAGCACCTAAGGCTTCGCCCTAGCCAGCACCTTACGAATGAGGGGTGAATCTACAGGGAGTAGATGTTCCGTATCCATCCGGAAATCACACTTCCGTCAATTCACCGACAGTCGGCTTGATAGCCGAACTGTGCTCCTCATAATGCAAGGCACAACCCAACCCTGGCAAACTGCCGTAGCTTCGGCTTTTTAATAAAACTGTTTGAGATGTATAGCCCGATTTGGGCTTGTTGTTGAGTCCTGTATGACAAACGCTGACCACAAAAACGCTTGCTTCGCGGCGACAACGCCGCTGTACTACGTCAATGATGTCCCCCATGTCGGTAGTGCTTACACCACTATGGCGCTGGATGCCCTGTGCAGATACCAGCGACTGCAAGGGCGCCCAACGTTGATGATCACGGGCACTGATGAACATGGTCAAAAGATCCAGCGCACCGCAGAAAAGCATCAGCGATCGCCCCAGGAGCACTGTGACCAAATCGTCGGCAGCTTCAAAGATCTCTGGCAGCAGCTCAACATCCAAAACGACCGCTTTAGCCGAACCACCGCTCCACGGCACCAAGCGATCGTCAATGAGTTCTACCAGCGGGTCGAAGCCAATGGCGACATCTACCTGAGCCAGCAGCAAGGCTTCTACTGCGTCGGCTGCGAAGAGTTCAAAGAAAAGCGAGACCTGATTGACGAGAAATTTTGCCCTCTTCACCCCAATCAAGAATCTGAATGGCGCGATGAGGAAAACTACTTCTTCCGTCTCTCCAAATACCAAGAGAAATTAGAGGCTCTCTACGAAGCCAATCCCGACTTCATCCAGCCCCCAAGCCGGCGTAATGAAGTCCTCAGCTTTGTCAGCCAGGGCTTGAAGGATTTCTCCATCTCTCGCATCAACCTGGACTGGGGTTTTCCTGTGCCTGGAGATGAAAAGCACACGCTTTATGTGTGGTTCGATGCCCTGCTGGGTTACGTGACGGCTCTACTGGAGCCAGACGATGAGCCAACCCTAGAAAACGCCATGGCGAAGTGCTGGCCCTTTGGTTTACACCTCATCGGCAAAGATATTCTGCGGTTCCATGCGGTGTATTGGCCCGCAATGCTTATGTCTGCCGGGTTGCCTGTGAGCAATCGCGTCTTTGGCCATGGCTTTCTCACCAAGAACGGTCAAAAGATGGGGAAGAGTCTGGGCAACGTTCTGGATCCCGTCGCCCTCACTAGTACCTATGGCTCCGATGCCGTTCGCTACTACTTCCTCAAAGAGATTGAATTTGGCCGCGACGGAGACTTCAACGAAAGTCGCTTTATCGACACTCTCAATGCAGACCTCGCCAACGACCTGGGCAACTTGCTCAATCGCACCCTGGGCATGGCCAAACGCTACTGCAACCTCACCGTGCCCCAACTCAGC
>CALLPZ010000149.1 GCA_938015405.1 uncultured Pseudanabaenaceae cyanobacterium | reverse complement strand
CAGATGATCGAAGAAGGCGACCGGGTCATGGTTTGCATCTCCGGGGGCAAGGATTCCTACACGATGCTTTCCCTACTGATGTCACTCCAGCGAGCGGCCCCAGTCAACTTTGAGTTATTGGCAGTGAACCTGGACCAGAAGCAGCCTGGCTTTCCCGAGCATGTCTTGCCCCAGCATTTTGAAGCGATCGGTGTGCCCTATCGCATCATCGAGCAAGACACCTACAGCACCGTCACCAGCATTGTCCCAGAGGGCAAAACTATGTGTGGGCTTTGTTCTCGGCTGCGGCGGGGGGCGCTATATCGCGTGGCGGGGGAGGAGGGTGCGACGAAGATTGCCCTGGGCCACCACCGGGACGACATGGTGGAGACGCTCTTTTTGAACATGTTCCACGGGGGGCGAATGAAGTCGATGCCGCCGAAGCTACGCACGGATGATGGCGAGCATGTGGTGATTCGGCCTTTGGCCTATTGTGCGGAGAAGGAGATTGCTCGCTATGCGCGCTATCGGGAGTTTCCGATTATTCCTTGCAATCTTTGTGGCTCCCAGGAGAACTTACAGCGGGTGAAGATTAAGCAGATGCTTCAGGCTTGGGAGGCGGAGACGCCGGGGCGGATTGATAGCCTGTTTCGCTCGATGCAAAATGTGACGCCGTCCCATTTAGCAGATGGGGAGTTGTTTGATTTTGCTGACCTTTGAGTTGTTGACACACCTCAAGGCTGCCGTCTCTATTTCTCCTGGTCGCTAGGCTCATCGCGATCGCATTTCTTACAATCCAGCTCATACCCCAGCATTGATTCTCGGCCTTGCTCCGTCAGCACCCAAGGCCGCACCATCCAGGGCGGTTCGTGGCGCACATGCTGAAAATGACCACAAGCCAGCTCAGCGACCCAATGCCCCTCATCATCCAAGTGATATCCAACCATTCCCTGCTTGGCCATGCTTAAAATCTTCTCCTGCTCGTCCGATTTTGCTGAGCCCTAGCCTGTAGCTACCTCTGGTCAGTCTGATTTTTAGATGACTGCGCAGGTAACTTTGTGACAGACAGGTGACTCATAGGGCTATGGCTCCTTCAAAGAAAATTAGCGCTTCAACATTTATCATCCGCTTTATCTGCGGCTTTCTACTTGGCATCCTGGCAGGGCTATTTGCATCCATAAACTTAACGGATAGCGTTCTTGCTTTTGTCATTATTGTGCTTGCCTGTGCCATTGCCCATGGACTGTTGGCTGCAATTTTTGGAGATCGCTTCTGGTACTACATCGCCCACAGTGGCGGATGGCTATAGGCCGATGAAACATCCTCTCAGTCATTAACACCTTTCAAACAAAAAGCCCAAGGCGTGAATCATCACAGACCTTGGGCTCTCTTCGATATGGAATAGATGGCTTAGCTTTGGGGCGTTAGCTCGACGTTGACTTCGTTCACGGAACGACGCTGGAGCGTTTCTGATTCAGCGCGAGGCAACAGGTCAAAGGTCTGGCGGAGGCGATCGTCGATGTCGTTGATGGGAGTTTGGCCCATCTCATCCCAAATGACTTTGCCTTGCTGATCTAGGATTACGAGCTGGGGCACTTGACCCCGGTAGTAATGGCGAGGGTCATTGCTGGGATAAGTCTCGCCAGGAACGACGGTATCTGCATGGACCGGAATGAAATCCGCTGCCCGGCCATAGCCGGCTTGCAGCTGGGAGTAGGTGGATGAAAATTGCTTGCAGTCGGAGCTGTCATCCACATAGAACAGCACAAGAGCGACTTTGTGGTTCTCTAGGGAGCTGGCTAGGGTCACTTTGGGGGGAACCAGGGAACCGTTGCCTGCGTAGAGGGCAAAAATATTGCCGTCGAAGCGATCGTCTTGGAGGCTGGCTTGGGCCGGGGCTGCGAGACCAAGCATGAGCCAGCAGCAAATGACTCCAGCAAGCAGGCGCTGGCTCCAGCGACGGATGGTTTGGCGGATTGCTGAACGTTGGGGTGCTGGCCTTGCCATAGCAGTGCGATTCCGGTGGAAGTAAAAAGGATTTTAAAAGCGGCCTGGCGATCGCAAAATCACCAAGCCGCTTCCCATTGTGCCTGACTGGGGCCAGCTCAGTCACCCCGGTTGCCAAAGCCGTATTCGTTCAATACGCCGATATCTCGGTCGCTGAGCCTGCTCAAACTGCTGGAAGATGAGCCTACCGGCACTACTCTTCGGGGAGCATCTGGATGCGAATGGTTCGGCCGGTGGCCAAGTCTCCCATGGGAAGAGAGAGGCTATCCCCAGCTAAGGAACCCAAACTATCCAGCAATTGCCGCAGGTGAGGCGTGCTGGCTCCGCTTTCCACATAGAGGCGATCGCTCAAACTCCCCAATCGCTTCCAGCTGGTATGTAGCTTCGCCATGGCGTTTTCCAGCTGGGCGGCTTGGTGAACGAGGTCAGCTGTGAGATTGAGACAATCCAGACGCAGGGCTTCTTCTAGCGCCAGTTCCAGGTCCATGGTTCCATTGGCCATGGTTTGGACCTGGGCGGCGGATTCTAGGTAGCGAGAGAGGTAGCGAGCTGAGAGCGTCATGTCTTTGACGGTGTCCAGGTCTGGTCGCTCACTCATCTCCGCTTGGATCGCTTCCTGGTGCTGCTCGGGTAGCTTCTCCATTTCCTTGACTAAGGGGGCGAGGTATTTGGAGGGAAGGCTGTTGTCAGCGGCTTTGGCGCGGATGGGCTCGGGCAAAAGGTCAGAGGTGACGGCGGTCCATTCTTCAGCGACCTGTTTCACATGGTTTTTGGTGATGCGCTTGCCGTCGCGAGCTGCATCACCAACTAGGACTTGGACCTCTGGTGGGGACTGGGCAGTTTCGATGAAGGCTTGCTTGCTGAAGTGGGTGACGCTATCGAGTTCGACGCTGCCTTGTTCCAGCAGGGCATCGGCACTGCTGGCCAGTTCGATTAAGTTGTAGGCACGACTCTTGGTGATTTCGCGTTCTTTTAGCCAGGCGAGGAAGCCCGCACCCCGCTCATCGCCGCCGTAGCGTTCGCGATCGCGCACAGCCCGCAAAATCCGTCCGCGCCAGATTTCCGTTTGTAGGTCGAAGCGATCGCAAATTTCCCAGGCTTGATCGATGGCTTGGTTAAAGTCAAAGGGACTAATGCTGTCGTCTTCGGGATCGGGCAGCTCAAAATCCAGATCCATAGCCTGACTGACTACGTTGGAGAGCATAGCGGTGGACGGAGCATCAACCATGGGGTTCATCGAAATCTCGAGCAAGGTGGTTGTGGGTTTTGAGGCATGCAGTAGCGCTCTTCTTCAGGGAAGAGACAGCGTACAAAACACTACATCTAGTTCCTGACCCGGCTCATTATGCCATGGGTAGGGCTTCGGGCTTGCTTTGGATTATTAAGCTGAGATGTCAATTTGGACGAATTCGTGTCGCTCGGGTCGCAGCTTTACTAGAAATCTTGCTTTGCTGTACATATCCGCGATTACCCCAGCTGCTGTCCTAGTTGAATCAAAGCCCAGATAATACTGGCCGCTAAGCTAATGGATAGGATGAGCAGTAGACCCAGCACTGCAAATACGAGAAATACGACCCAGCGATCGGCTGCCTGGCTTTCCTGAGGAGAGGCAAGATGATCCTCTAAGAGAGCCACGTTGCGGGCATTGGATTTCCAGCCCACATCAAAGAGGTCACCCAGGACCGGCAATGTGCCCACGAGCCAGTCCATGCAGACGTTGCCCAGCATTCGTAGCAGGGTGGCTGCGGGGAGCTTCCAGCGGGTAGCTTGGATGACGATATAGGCGGATAGAGCAGTTCCGGCCACGTCACCTGCGCCCGGAACGAGCCCTAGAAAGGGATCGAGGCCGACGCGATAGTTGGTGCCTGGTATGGCGATCGCGTTATCCAGTAAATGGCTGAGGCGTTGGAGCTGGTTGAGGCGATTATCTTGACCTTGGGGGCGAGGAGATTTCGTTTTTGCCATGGGGAACCGCTTCAGTTCTGAAGCTAAGCAGATGCAGTTTGAGTGCAACTGTAATGCTTAAGAGACTCTGCTCTCTCGTTCGTCCCTATTTATGTAAACAAAATGCCTTTGTAGAAGAAGCATCTAAGCGATGGAGCGCTAGGAAGAAAATTGAGTCGTCTGGCTCCCAGATTCTCTTGGGTAGAGTTCGGTGAACTGGGAATCACCTGCCCGTGATGGTTAACGTCCGTAATAGAACCACCCGGTTCGCTACAGCTTCAGGCTAGTTTGCAAAATAGGTGCTGCTATCCCAATCAGCATCACTCAGCATCATGGCTTGGTTCTGGGCCACTTGGTCCATGAAACTCCAGTAACTGTCCATCAGAAAATAAACGCCCAGCAAAGCGGCGGCGGCACAGACGACTAGTAGGCCAGCCAGCATGAAAGAAAATTCACGGTCCTCAATGGCACGCTGCATAAGATGCAACGCCCAGGAAACCAGTCCAATTGTTGTGACGCAAATGATCAGCACGGCGCTAATCGACCTCGAAGAAAGAATAGGAATCTAGCGATCAGGATTTGACATCCCTAAAGTGTCTAAATTATGAGCATTCTTTACGTACTGTAACAGTCTCATCTCAAAATCGGGGACTTGATGAGGAATGTGCTGTTTCGCTTAAGGTTCTCTGCTCGGCTCTGGTTTCGCTAGTCTCTTTACAATGAGGGGTGAAGCCCCTGTATCTCCGTGGGGGGAAGGTCTTGCTGGCATGGAGAGCCTTGGAATCTCATCGGGGATGCAAATGAGAATCAGTTTAAATTCTGTTACCTTTCCCATGCTGTGGGGCGTTGGATGAGCTCAGGACTCCTGTTTCTGTCGACAAGTTTCGCTTCCTAATGGGCCACTGCAGCAGTTGGTAAAGTGCCTGCGAGAGCTGGTTTGATCCAGATATTTCGCTGGTGCTTTCACCCGGTGAGTCTCGCAATGTTATGGA
>CALLPZ010000148.1 GCA_938015405.1 uncultured Pseudanabaenaceae cyanobacterium | reverse complement strand
TCTGCGAAGCGCTGGCGGAAGATGTCTTTGTTCACTCTGGCCAGGATGTAGGCTCCGGCTTGATCCAGGACGCTTACGGTCGTTGCTTCTAGACCGAGGTCATCAAGCTCATCAGGGTAGGTGAGGATGAGCAGGGTTTCGGGCTGAGGTTTGGGCAAGCTGTAGGTCTCTATGTAGCGCAGGGCAGAGCGCGATCGCCTGAAAAACAGCATCGATTGGTGGCTGTAGAACACCACTGTGGGTTTCTCGAAGCCCACCATGACTAAGTCTTCCTCCGCCAGGCGCTCCTGGGCCGAGGTGGCTGCCAATTGGCGTAGGGGAGCCTGACGGTGGATATCCATCAGTTGGATGGTGGGCAGCAGGGTGAAGAGGAGCAGGGCCACAAAGCCAAGCATGTTGGGAGTCCATAGCCAGCGCTGCTGGCGACGGCGCATCAAAATAAAGACGGCGATCGCGGTTTCCAAACAAAAAATTGCGCCAAAGATCAGCAGCCCAGACTCACCCAGGGCTTGAGGAAACTCCGGCATGGCCGGATCGTCGATCAGCTTGAGCCAGAACGGACTGGCGGCGATCGCGCCTCCCAGAACGAGCAGAAAACCAAAGTTCATCCAGCCTGAAAACCGCAGGGATTGACCCAATCGTCCCCCCGTCTGGGTCTCTTGATTGACGACTGGCCGGGTCATTTCATCGCTAAACAGCAGCGCCACCAAAATGGCCCCAGCAGGCATCAAGGGCAGCACATAGCTGGGGAGCTTCGTCGCTGCGACGGTAAAGAAAACAAAGACGCCGGTAAACCAGGCACAGGCAAAGACCCCTAACTGGGCAGAGCGAGGCTGGTTGACCCAGCGCTTACGCCGCCACAGCTGCAATCGCGTGATAGCGGCTGGCAGGAACAGGGACCAGGGGGCAAAGCCGACGAGGACAATCAGGAAATAGAAGTACCAGGGGGCACCATGGTTGTTGACCGTCTTCGTGAAGCGATCGAAGTTGTGATAGCCAAAGAAGGACTTGGTGTAGGCTTCGCCGTTGGCTTGAATGACCAAGATGTACCAGGGAATCGTAATCAAGCCGATCAGGGGAATGCCTCGCCAGGGCTTCATTTCCACAATGGTTTGCCAAAGCTGGCCAGTGTAGATCGTAAAGCCAATGACGATAACGCCGGGCAGCACGATGCCCACGGGGCCTTTGGCCAGGATGGCCAGGGCGATAAAGAGGTAGCTGACGAGATACCAGCGATCTTTGAGGTTGAAACCCCAGAGCCAATGGCTGCTGGCTGGAGCCTCGGTTTTATCCCCCTCTAACTCCCTTTCAAAGGGGGGAGGACCGGAAGCATAGGCCATAAAGAAGGTCAGCAACGCTGCGCCAAAGCAGCCTGACAACAGCATGTCTGAAACACCAATGCGGCCCCAGGCGATGGTCTCCAGGTTGAAGGCTGTTAGCGCTGCCCCCAGTCCTGCAGTGAGCCACCGGCTATAGCGAGGAGAGCTGGCGATCGCTGTTGCCCCAGCGCCTGAGTCCTCTGTGGCCCCATGGTGGCGAAAGGCGGGGACGCCATGGCGCTGAAGCACGAGCCAGACCAATCCGATCAGTACGGTGGCCGACAGCAGCGACGGCAGTCTGACAGACCAGTCATTGACGCCAAAAAGCTTGTAGGAAATGGCCATTAGCCAATAGATCAGCGGTGGCTTATCAAAGCGGGTAGCTTCGTTAAAGAATGGCGTCACCCAGTCATCTCGCACCAGCATTTGTCGAGCCGCTTCGGCAAACAGGGGCTCCGTTTCATCCACTAGGCCAATGCTGCCCAGTCCTAGGGCAAAGGCCAAGCCAATGACCCCCGCAACAAAAATGCCAGATCCGATCCAACCCCAGGTTGGCATTTGCTCCCAGCGGGCCAGCATTCGATGGAGCCAGGACCGCTGCGATCTGGCTTCGGTCACGGGAGGATGGGGCTGTTGCTCAGCGGCCATGGCGGTGCACTCAATACAAAACCAGCGGACAAATGATCATATCAGTGTGGACCGGGCGCGATCGCCCGCCTCTCACCGCCCTTCCGGTTGCATCTCTCACTGAATGCAAGCCATGGGATTGCCCCAAAGCCCAAATGCGATCGCTATAATCGTGACGCATTCTTGATCTTGGCCTGTCCCCAGAGGTCCCTTCTGCCATGAGCCTTGCCCAGCCCAAACAACTCAATTGGTTACCCGGTGCTGCGATCGCACTCCTGGGCCTAGGCAGTGCCATCTTGCTCCAGCGTCCTCAGCTAGCTGCCTTGACCCGGAGTTCTACTGATGTGACTTCGGAAATGTTGGAACAGGAGCTGGTCCAAATCGAGCGCAATCTAGCCCTGATGAAGCAGGTGCCAAGTCTGGGATTTCGTAACCTGGCGTCCGATTGGGCCTTTCTCCAGTTCTTGCAATATTTCGGTGATGACGATGGGCGGCAAAGGACGAGTTATGGCTTGAGCCCTGATTTTTTTGAGATCGTTCTGGATCGCGACCCGTACTTCCTGGATGGTTATTTCTTTTTGTCTGGCAGCAGCTCCCTGTATGCGGGTAAACCAGAACGCACCGTAGAAATTATCGAACAGAACTTACCCCGATTGAATCCATCCCTGCCGGACAAGGCCTATTACATTTGGCGCTACAAGGCCGTGGATGAGCTGCTGTTCTTGGGAGACAGTGCGGCTGCCCAGGTTTCATTTCAAAATGCGGCGGATTGGGCGAAAACCTACGATGACCCCGAAGGCCAAAGTATCGCGAGATCTTCGGCACGCACTGCTGAATACCTCAAAGACAACCCCGCCAGTACCTCAGCTCAAATTAATGCTTGGGGGATGTTGCTCTCCAATGCCTTGGATGATGGAGTGCGAGAAGTGGCGATTCAGCGTATGCAAGCCTTGGGAGCTGTGATTGACCTGACGCCTGATGGTCAGTTTCGGATTACCTTGCCCCCCGAGGAGCCACCTGCTGAGGGCGACTCTTCCAAGACCCCGGACTCCCCTGCCCAGGAAGGTCAGTCTGAAGCGGCTTCGGATGCATCCAGTGCTGCGGCTTCCACTCCTGAGCCTGGTGTTGCTGAAGAAACCCCATCCCCGCCCACTGAGTAGAGATCAGTAGAGGCTTTGTATCCCCTGCGACAAACGGCGGATTCAATCCAAATTTGTACGGCGTTGCGGGTTTGTTGCCCCTTGACGTTGGGTGAGTGGCTGGGCAAAGGGCAACATCTGTTCTACACTCAACGCCATTACTGCGTGACTCTACCAGCCCTTGGTCTATATCAAGCGCGTTCAGCTTTCCCACTTCAAATCCTTCGGAGGCACTGCGGATGTTCCGCTGCTGCCTGGCTTTACCGTCGTTACAGGTCCCAATGGCTCTGGGAAATCTAACATTCTGGACGGATGCCTGTTTGCCCTGGGCCTGTCTTCTTCCAAGGGGATGCGTGCCGATCGCTTACCGGATTTGGTCAACCAAAGCTACGCTGGGCGCAGCCGATCTACGGTGGAAGCCAGCGTTACGGTAACGTTTTGTCTCAAGGATTGGTCGCCAGA
>CALLPZ010000147.1 GCA_938015405.1 uncultured Pseudanabaenaceae cyanobacterium | reverse complement strand
ATGCGCCAGTTGACATCGGGAATATCGCGACCAATGAGGGTTTCACTGCTGATGCTTTGACCGCCAGCGGCCATGGTCCAGACCAGGTTTTGACCGGCTAGGGCATGGCGGAGGATGACGTCATCTTGGCCATCGCCGTTGAGGTCGCCGGTGGTTTGTAGTTCCCAGTTGCGGTCTGTGATGGTGCGACCAATGGGCGTTTGGCTGGCGGTGGTGCCGTCGATGGCGAAGGCTGAGACGACTCCGGTGTTGGTGTTCCAGGCGATCGCAGCAGGTTCAGCGGGCTCAAAGACATCTGTGATATTGATGCTCAGGGGCGTCAATACGCTCAAAGGATTGTTGCCCGAGGCCTCTTCAACTTTGATGGTGAGGGCATAGGTCGTTGGAGCCGTTTCGAAGTCCAGTTGGGCATTGTCGGCAAGGCGGATTTCGCCAGTCTCGTTGATGACAAACAAGCCGTCGTCATTGCCGAAGCTAATGGAGAAAATGCTGTCTGGACCATCGACATCGCTGCTGGAGACCGTTGCCAGGAGCTGGCCGGGGGTCGCATTTTCAGGCACATTGACGCTATTGGGGGCCAGAATGGTCGGTGCTTCGTTGACGTTGGTAACGCTGACGGTAAGGTCTTGAACGGCAGTTAGGCTACCTGCATCGGTGACGGTGACTTGCACGAGATAGTCGTTATCGCCATTGGCATCTCCCGGTGTCTCAAAGTCTGGGGCAGCCACGAAGGTCAATATGCCGCTGCTATCGAGGCTGAAGCGAGCCTGGTCTGCGCCGCCAGTTAGGCTGTAGGTTAAGCCAGATCCTTCGCTGTCGCTATCGTCTGTTGCGTTGACATCAATGACTGCGATTTGGTTCTCGGCTGCATTTACCGTGGCTGTGCTGGTAATAGTGGGAGCTGCATTAAAGCTGTGGCTGTGGGCAGGGAGGTTGGCGGTCGTCAGGGTTGTGGTCTCAGTTCCTCCGCTTTGCCCTTCGCGATAATTTGCTAAGCCTGGACCTTGACCAGCATGGATGACGCTGCGGCCCCGAAAGTCTGGCACAGCAAATGTTGTGCGACCATCTCCACCGTAGATCGTCCCGAGGAGGCTAAACAGTGTCTCATTTTGGCTAAGCGGTATGAGCTGACCATCGGTTTGGCTAAAGTTTCGTACCGGAAAGTTTCCACCAAACATGCCAACGCCAGCAATGAGGGCATCTTGACCCAGTAGGTATGCATCGCCGTCTTCGTGCTCCTGACTAGGTTCAACGACATCTGCTGCGCTGGCTAGAACGCGACCTCCGGTGCCTAAGGCTCCGTACATAATGGCGCCAGGTTCTGGCGTATGGGAAAAGCCAAGGACGTGACCCTGTTCATGGAGGATGGCGGTCAAGAGGTCAAAGTCGCCTAGGGCGATGGGAGCTGTGGCTAAAAGCTCGCCGGTTCTGGGGTCGGTGGAGCCAAATTCTGAATGCTCCCAGGGTGTTTCATCGATGAACCAGCCGCTGCCAGATGCGTCAGCATCTATGGTGACTTGATTGTCTTCGCCCACAAAGGCGAGATTGCCGGGGTCTAAATCAGCAATTGCATAATTGATCGATTCGAGTTGGGCCACTTGGACTTCGCTGATGCCTGCGGCTTGCCATTGGGCGATGGCGACTTGGGCCAAGTTTTGGATGGCGGCTAGGCCAGCTGCTTCATTGAGGACGGTCTCGCCTGAGCGCAATCCGGTTGCTTGGGGTTGTCCATCTTCAGACCCACTGTTGTCTTCGTCAGCATTGAGGTTGCGGGAGGGAAAGATGCCGGTGACAGCTAGCTGGTAGTTGACGCCCAGGTAGGGAGAGCGGTTGTTGAAGCTCTGGCCACTGCCGGTGCTGCCGGTCAAAACGGCGGGGTCAGCGGAAATAATGTGATCGTGGACAGGGAGGTTGGTGACATTAAGGGTGATCGTTTCGGTTCCACCCTGTTCGCCCAGGCTAATGGGGGTGAGGCCTGGACCACTGCCAAAATGCACCGCAGATCGACCTCGCAGATCGGGTAGGCCAAAGGTGGTACGACCATCGCCGCCAAAGGTGGTACCGAGAATAGAGAACAGCGCATTGTTATCCGAGATGGCTAACAGTTGGCCTTCAGCTTTGGCCCAGCCTCGGGGGGCAAAGTTGCCAGCAAACCAGCCGATCGCACCGACATCTGAGAGGGCGGTGAGGCCATCGCGCGATGGGAAAGTCCCTTCCAGGCTAATGACGGGGGTTAATCCCAGATAGGGATCTCGGTTGTTGAAAGATTGGTTGCTGCCGACCTGGGAGGTTGTGCCAGCAGGGTTAGTAATGCTGTGGCTGTGGCTGGGCAGATTCGTCAGGGCGAGCGTTGTGGCTTCTGCTCCCCCGGTTTCGCCCAGGGTGATGGTGGAGAGCCCTGCCCCGGTTCCGGTGCCAATGGGCGTTCTGCCGCGTAGATCGGGGAGGGCAAAGGTGGTTCTGCCATCGCCGCCGTAGGTGGTGCCTAGGATGCTGAAGAGGGCTTGATTTTCGCTGATGGAGAGGAGTTGACCATCGGCGAGGGCCCAGCCTCGGGGGGCAAAGTTGCCGGCAAATTGCATGACAGCCCCGATGTGGGGGGTGGCGCTGAGGTTGCGGGAGGGGAAGGTGCCTTGGAGGGCGATCGCGTAGTTCAGCGTTCCAAAGGGCTGCTGATTCGTAAAGGCTTGGTTGCTGCCGGTAGAGCTAGTTGTGGCCAGTTCCACAGCAGTTTCAATGCCGTCGAGCCGTAGTGTCGTTTGGTCGTTTTGGCTGCGTAGGTCAGTCAACGTTGCAGGGCTGAGTGTCTCTCCGCGTATTAAGGCGGAGAAGATTTCTCCTTCATCTCCGGGGCTATCTGCGATCGGATTGAGCTGGGTATCTAAGTAGTGGCCAAATTCTTCGAGTAGGACCGCAGTGATGTGCTCTGGCGTTGTGGCGTTGGCCTGTAGGAAGTCTGCGGATAGGTACACCGTCTGAGTTTCTGCGCCATAGGCACCTAAGGCACCCTGTAATTCTTGGCGACTGCGGACCTCCAGCTTTGGCCAGCGATAACGGCCTGAGGCAAGTTGCTGTTTGACTTGTGCTGCTACCTCTGGGGCAAATAGCGGGCCAAAGGCTTGGGTTAGGTGTGAGTCAAAGCTTGGTTTTAGCGCGGCTTGTTGCAGCAACGATTGGGCTTGTGTGATGACCTCCTCCAGTACAGCCAGGTCTTGGGGGTCGAGCTGTGAGGTCCTGTCCATGGGTAAACCTGAGTGAAGGTGACGATTCACGGGATGGGGTGGGTGATCAGAGTATCATTAAGCACTGTCGTCCTGGGGCAGGTTCATTTTCGTTAAAATTAGTCTTAGAGTCTAATTAAGTCATTGCTAACTAGCAGGATTCCATCCCAGTATTCAGTTTTTAGGTTGAAGTGAAGCGATTGGTTAAACTGTAGAGGTCACGTTCCTAGAGCATTCAATCTTGGGTGAATGTAAATGATTGATGCCTGAACCTAGAACTTTGACCTGAATTGCGCTACTTCGTCTGCTCCGAGCTGAATCATGAGTTTTTGAATGAATCGCGCCCCCCAGAAATCTGATTTTGTACTGAATTCGTATATGGAGAGTAATGATCTGCGGGCCACTTGGCAGATCCTGAATACATTAATTCCTTATTTTGGGCTATGGGTCTTTGCTTTTTATGGTTCGCAAATCTCAGTTTGGATATTGCCGCCTACTATTGCTCTGATTGTCCTGTTTTCATTGCGTTGCTTTTCATTGATGCATGATTGTGGACATAACGCCCTCTTTCAGTCTAAAGCTGCTAATCGCATCGTGGGATTTGTTTTAGGCTGTATCAATGCAATGCCTCAGTATTGGTGGGCGAGGGATCATGCTTTTCACCACAAGACGAATGGAGATTGGGAACAATATCGAAGTATTGGAGATTTCTTGTCTACGGATGAGTATGCGCTTCTCAGTGGTCGGGATAAAAAACTGTATGGCATTATTCGGCATCCTTTAATGACTTTTCCTGGGGGGCTGTTCTATCTGGCCTTTAAGCCTAGGCTGATTCTGATAGCGGGTCTCTATGACTGGATTTGTGAGGGGATTGTTGCTTTGAAGCCAGGTTCTGCAACCCAGTTATCAGAGGTAATTACATCGCATGAATCTAAGTATTGGGGCTCAAATGCTGAATTTTTGGATGTGCTTTTGAATAATATTGTCGTGGTGAGCAGTTGGGTGTTGTTCTGTCACTGGCTGGGAGCAGGCTTTTTTCTGGGAGTCTATGCCATTGTATTAACTATTTCTGCTGCGTTATTTATTTTCATCTTCTTTATTCAGCATAATTTTGAGGGAACCTATGCTCATAAGACTGAAGGATGGGATTATTTTTTGGGAGCTACGGAAGGCAGCAGCTATTTAGAGATTCCAGCGATTCTGAAATGGTTTACAGCGGATATTAGCTACCACAATATTCATCACCTTTCTGAAAGAATCCCAAATTATAATTTGAGGGCTTGTCATCAGGAAAATATTCATCTTTTGGGCAATATCAAGACGTTACGGCTTTCTGATATCCAACATTGTTCGAAGTTTATTTTGTGGGATGCGACGGCAGAACGTTTGGTTTCGATTGATGAGCTTGGTTAGAGATTGTTTGAGCATTTGGCGAATTTAGCCCGAAAGCAGAAATGCTTGGTTAAGCTGAAGAGGATTCTCTCTAGGGTTCTCTGAGCAAGGAGTGGGGCCATATGGATTCCCAAATGCTTACATCGCTAACGATGCCTGCGAGCCAGGTCAGGCTGCGCTATCAAGCCCAGGACTGTGGAATGACGCTGCGTGAGGGATTGGATGAATATTACGGCGCAAATTCGGGGCTGTTTGATACGAGCCAGACTTCGAGTGAGAAGCTAGGGGCTTATCTGCGCAATCATGATGTTACTCACGTAGTTTTTGGTACAACTACGGTGATGGCGGATGAGATGCTTCAGGATATGTGGACGTTTTTGGCGGTTGATGTGCCGAAGAAGGAGTATGTGTTTGATTTTCTGGGGACGGATGAGTCGAAGGCGGTGATGCAGTCGCT
>CALLPZ010000146.1 GCA_938015405.1 uncultured Pseudanabaenaceae cyanobacterium | reverse complement strand
CTGGGTTTCAATGCCGTGGGTAACAGCATTGTTGATCAGGTGGGTGAGGGGGTCGTGGAGCTGCTCAATCAACATTTTGTCGATCAAGGTATCTCGCCCTTCAATGGTGAGACGAGCTGATTTTCCACATTTATGTGCGATATCCCGCACTGCTCGAGGTAGGCGGTCCGCCGTTTGGGCGAAGGGCACCATACGGGAGCGGTTGACCTCTTCCTGCAACTGGCTGGTGGTTTGGCGGAAGTTGCGGGTGTCTTGGTCGAGGGATTCGTTAATTAGAAAATCGATGTCAGAGGCTGACTCTCGCACACGGACAATCAATTCGATGATGTCTTGGGACAGCGTGTGGAAGCCGGTGAATTTATCGAGCTCCAGGTCGTCTAGGTCCCCCACGGCGCTGTTGCTGGCGGGATTGCTGGCGCTGAGGTTGAGGCTGCCATTGTCGGAAATAATGCTGGTGTCAACCCCCATGACCTTACGGCGGCTGTTGAGCAGCGCATTTTCCAGGAGCGATCGCTCGTATAGGTCTTGAAGCTTTTGGCCCACATCACTCAGCTTTTGAGTGTGATCGACTAGCTTCTCAAGGGATTGTTTGAGGCGCTCTTGGTCTCCCTCCAACGAGTTCCGGTTGACCACCATCTCACCCACGAGGTTGTTGAAGTTATCGAGGGTTTTGATGGGCACACGCATACTCTGCTCACGCAAGCGCTGGGAGCGACTGCGGGTTTTGGCAGGGGGCGCAGAGGCAGCAGCCTTGCGGTTGGCACTGGCTGCAGGGCCTGCCAGAGACTCAGTGCCCTGGAGTAGCTTCTCCATGTCGGAGAAATTATCCACCTTGGCCACAGCGGGAGTGGATGGGGTAGCAGTCTGGGCAGCTGCGGGGGCATCACCCAACAGGCTATCCAGATCGTCGAAGTCATCGCCTAGGCTATCGCTGGATGGTTGGGTCGCCGGCCCTTCCGAAGAGGCCATCTCGTCCAGAAGATCATCCAAGTTGCCCAGGGCCTGATGATTCTCGGATAGATCTAACTCGGTGGATTCGAGGAAGTCATCTAATTCACTCAGATCATCTGGGTCGGAGGTTGCCGCTGGAGTAGAACTGGGGTCGGCAGGAGATTCACCGCTCAAGCTATTGAGCAGGTCGTTGTCATCTAGGGCTAAACCATCCACATCCATGGTGGAGTCATTGGATAAGTCGCTTTCCAGCTCGGCATCGAGCTCAGCAGCAAAGTCAACGATGTCCACCAAGGCATCTGACTCAACTAAATCGTCGTTTTCTATGACAGATGGTTCACTTGCCTCTACGGAGAGTGAAGTCATCAAGTCGTCGTTGGCAGCATCCTCCGTCGGCGGAAGACCCGCATCCAAGGCACTGGATTCATCTTCACTGGATGAGGGCTGCCCTTCGGTCTCTTCTGAAACCCAGGTATCGGCTTCCGTTAGCTCTTCGTCTAGGGCTGCGGAGAAGTCACCACTGCTGTCAATTTCGGGGGTATCTGAGGCGATCGCAGAAACCTCGGCCTCATGACTATCTTGTAAATCATGATCGTCCAACAGCTCTCCCAGATCCAGGTCTGCGCTGGCGGTGCTATCTGCTGTGAGATTAAGAGCTGCATCCAGATCCAGCTCGCCACCCAGTTCAGGGGCTGAAGATAAATCTAGATCTAGAGAATCAGAATTGCCTAAATCTCCAAGCTCCAGGTCTGTGCTGGAGGTGTTCTCTGTAGAGAGATCGAGGGCTGCATCCAACCCCAATCCGTCTTCCAAATCAGGGGCTGGAGATAAATCGAGGTCCAAAGAATCTCCAGACCCTGCAGAGGCCCCATCCAGACCTTCTAGGCTCGCCAAGTCACCCAGCTGCTCGGTTAAATCACCTGCTTGGTCATCTGCAAATGCAGAGAGCTCCGCATTCTCCAGTCCTAATGCATCTAATTCTGCATCCAGGTCATCGAGCCCACCAGCATTATTACTGGGTGCTGGCGTATCTACTGCATCCTCAAAATCGAGTGAGAGCGAATCCCCTGCATCAGTGGCCTCACCAAATAAATCATCAAAATCTGATTCAGCTTGGGCTTCGTTATTATTAGCAGCCTGGGAAACTTCTGGCGCAGCACTCTCAACAGTTTCATGACTGGATTGTTCACTGCTTAGCATGTCTCCCAAAAGAGGGTCAGCGAGCAGTTCATCTAGGGCTGCATCATCGCTTTGGCCAGCGGTGCTGCCCAGGGAGGTCTCCAGTCCGTTCAAATCATCTAGGTCGAAGTCTTCCAACTCAAGAGCCGAAGCAGTCTCTGCACTGGGCAGAGTTGCTTCCTGATCCCAGGCTAAGCTGTCTTCTGGCTCCAAAGGGTTTTCATCGAAGAGGTTGGCCAGCGCATCTAGGCCGTCAATGCCTTTGGTAGCTTCTGGAGATTGGGGGATAGTGGCGGTGCTGTCCTCGCCCAGATTGGTCAAATCATCAATGTCATCCCAGGACAGCTCATCGAGATCGCTGCTATTGCTCGCAGCAACATCCCCCATCTCTAGATCCAGGTTGAGGTCCGGTAGCTCAGCGGCATCACCAGCAGCTCCTGCTTCGGTGATTGCATCACTGCTGTTGTTATCTACCTGGGCCTGCAGTTCTTGGTCCAGTGCATCAAAGGTGGGCTCAATATCCCCCCACACCTCTGCCGCAGAGGCATCGGTCATATTGTCTTGGGTTTCTCGCACTTCTGCGACGAGGCGCTTGATACCCAACACACCCTTCAGTAGCTTGGCCTCAATCTCCCGGCTGGTATTCACCGGGTTGGCCTTCATGAACTTGAGGCTGCTCTCGAGGCGATAGGCGACCTTCTGGATGCCATCTAGCTCCAGCATGGCGGCTCCACCCTTGATGGAGTGAGCGGCACGATAGAGTTCGTTGATGCGCTCTTCGTCCGCAAGGGCACTTTCCAGGTCATCCATACCTGGCTCAAGGAGTTCAAGGTACTCCTGGGTCTCCTCAAGGAAGTACCCAATAATGCGCTGCCGCTGTTCTGGCTCCATGGGGCTGCTTGCCTTACGCTGAACTGCTCTGTGCTAACTGATGATGCGGTGCTGGTTAAGCGTTTGGGAAAAACCAGGCTGGTGATCTCTGACGTAACAGCCGTGCTGTGATTAACATTCCCTGAGAGAGAGTGAAAACCGACGGCGTTACATCTCGTCGGACTCTTCGACGCGGAATCGTTCCACGGAGGTTTGCAAGTCGCTGGCAACGCCCACTAGATTGTGGAGCGATCGCGACACTCGCTGAGCTTCCTGAGAAGTCTCTTGGGCTGTCAGTTCCACCGATTGCATAACCTGGGCAACCTGACGAGAGGTTTCGGTTTGCTCTACCGTATCGGCGGTAATGGAGCGTACCAGTTGGTCAATGCGATTGGATACCTGAATGATGTCATCCAGGGAGCGTTTCGCTTGCTCAGCCAGCTTGGTACCAGTAATAACCTGCTGGGTACCTTCCTCCATTGCCATCATCACTGAGCCCGTTTCACCTTGAATTTGGTGAACGATTTGCTCAATTTCCTTCGATGACTTCGCAGCTCGGTCTGCAAGCTGGCGAACTTCGTCCGCCACAATGGCAAAACCACGGCCGGCATCGCCCGCTCGGGCTGCCTCAATACTGGCGTTTAGCGCCAAGAGGTTAGTACGAGATGCAATGGCAGAAATCAAAGCCACAATCTTCGAAATCTCTTGGGAAGATTCAGCCAGGCGCTTCACCTTACGAGTGGTCTCAGCCACCGTTTCGCGAATTTGCAAAATACCGGCCACCGTCTTCTCCACAGCTTCACCGCCCTTGAGGGCAGTTGCCGATGCGGTACGGGCCACTTCCTCAGCCTCGCGAGCGCTGTCTGCCACACGCTGAATCGAGTCGGTCATAATCTGCACCGAGTTCAGCGTCACCGCTAGCTCTTCTGCCTGGCGCAAGGCGTCCGAAGATAGGCTTCGGGCGAACGTCTCGTTGTCCGACGAAGCTTTGTTCACCTGGGTTGCAGCCGTCTTCACTTGGAGGACGATTTCCCGCAGATTCTGAATGGTGAGGTTGAAAGAGTCAGCGACGGCACCCAGAACGTCAGCCGTTACCTCAGCCTGTACCGTCAGGTCACCGCGAGCAGCACCTTCAACGTCGTCGAGGAGGCGAATCACCTGGCGTTGCAAGTCTTCCTTCTGCTGCTCCTGCTCTTCCGCTTTACGCTGGGCCTCTTTCGTTGTGGCCAGAATCACTCGAGACATGTTGTTAAAGCCAGCGGAGAGCTGACCTAACTCATCTTCGGAGTAAATCGTTGCTTGAGTATTGAAATTACCCTGGACGACCTTGGAGAATTGCGTCTGTAAATCTTCCGTGCTGCGGCGCACTTGGCGGCGAATAATCTCGCCCATGATGCCCGCTCCCATGAAGCCGCCGATCCCCCCCGTCAGAGCCAAAGCAAAGGGCGCTAACTTCGCTCGTTGCTCTACCTCAGGGAAGGCAGCATTCACGACAACGTTCGTGCTCAGCACACCCAGCGCTGCAGCTAGACCAGCAGCACCTGCTAGGACAGTGCGTTTAGTCCCGAAGGACGCGTTTTCTAAGGGAGCTAAGACGCCTTGGCCCACAGCCACAGCAGGCTCAATTTCTGCACCATCTGCAGGGGCAAAGGAGGGAACGTTCTCCTCTCCCCAAACAGAGTCTGCACTGGGCGTAGATTCCTCAGTACCGATGGTGAAGCTACTCAGGTCATCCCCGCCGGTAATGTCCCCAGTGGGCATGTCGAAGCCACTGCTGGGGGCTGGGCTGGTGAAGCCAATGGAGTCCTCGGCCAGATCGAAGTCTGATAGGCCACCGAAGTCATCGAAGGCATCGAATTCATTTAAGAAATCGGAGTCGTTGCGTCCGCCTGGGGTTCCACCTGTAGAGTCACCACCCGTCATTTCGGGAGCTGCGAAATCCTCGGCGATCGCATCTCCACCTAGCTCTGCTGCTCCAGGTACTCCAGCAGCCCCTTCAGGGATGCCATCCATGGAAGGCATACTGCCAGCAAAAGTGTCGAATTCGCTTTCTCCCGCGAAATCTAAATCGACCGTGGTGGGACGATGCTCGACAGCGATATCTGCGGCTGGGGGTTCCTCGAAGTTCACCCCAGGCGCACTATCTAAGCCATCCGTATTGAGCCCTGCTTCATCCATAGAAAACATGTCGAAGGTCGCATCCTGAGACGGCTCCATCTCTTCCGAGCCGCTGGGAGCAAAATCATCTAAGCCCTTCGCGTCGACAAACAGCGTTGCATCACCCGTTTCAGGAACGAAATCAGGCACAGTACCTTTGTCTTCTTGACCCAAGTTTTCCTGGCCCAGCACGCCAGAGACAGGGCTGTTGTCCTCAAAATCTAAGCCGCCATCAAGGTCGAGATCGCCTAAGCCATCATCACTGAAGCTATTGAACATTTCGCCCTCTGCTGCAGCTTCAGGCTCAGCCACCTCAAAGCCCGACTGTTCCATCGGGACATCCAGGGCATCGGTGGAGACTTCTAGGAAATCAGCCGCAGGTTCGTTGTCGAGCGCAGGAACCTCAGAACCGAGTGAATCGTTGTCGTTGTCATCCATGGAGAACAGCAAGTCATCAGATTCTGCTGCCACTTCACCAAACATGCCACCGTCATCAGGGGTGGAAAAGGGAGACTCCTCTGGAGCGGCAAAAGGGTCCTGGGCTGCTGACATGTCCCCAGGGGAGGCTTCTACTTCACCCTCGAAACTATCGCCAAATGGATTGGACGCCCTAGAGTCCTCGTCCAGTTCAGGCATTTCACCGGAGCCCAAGATGATTGCTTCACCCGAATCATCAGCGGGGGCTGCGAAGTCAAAGTCTCCATCCATAAATCCATTGCTGCCCAAGTCTCCATTGAGCTCTGCTTCGCCAGAACCCATCAAGATCGGAGCATCATCATCTTCATCAACTGGGGGGGCAAAGCCTTGTTCTACTTGCCCCGTTGGATTGAAATCAGTGGCATCGAAGTCACTAGAGGCAAAGCCATTAGAGGAAGAAGAGTCACTGACTGGCGCAGTATTTTGGAAATCCGCATCGTCGAAGCTGATGTCATTGAAGCTCAGATCGTCGTCGAACCCATTGCCATTCGCTTCATCTAAGGCAAATTCCCCTCCCCACTGGGGTTCATTATCCTCTACAGGTCTTTCTTGTACGGCGACATTGCTACCCACATCGCTGCCACCAAATTCTCGGCAGGTCTGTGCCCCTTGATTGGCATAATCAATGAAGGAGGGATCCTGGGTTAAGCCTGAGACGGCTTCATAGTCGGCCAGTGCAGTGCTGTATTGCTGCAAGCCGTAGCAGTAAATATGCCCGCGAAGTAGGCGTACTTTGGGGTCCTCGGGGGTCGCCTCCATCAGCGGTTCAATCAGCCCCGCCGCTTCATCATATTTGCCTTGCATGTAGGCCAGTTCAGCCTGCTTATAGGACATCGTTTGTTCTCCTCAACTTCCCTCAAGCCCAAAAATCTGACTAAACCTAGTTCGATGCTGCTATCCCTTGACCAACGAGAGCGTTACATCCCCCAGCGTGCGGAGTTCAAAATAGCGGCCTGATCCAAAAGCCGCAATCGTTTCTCCTCGTCATCTTCCTGGAGAACCCATTCCCCACGAATGAAAGGTGCCATGTTAGCAGGCACATTTCGAGGTGGCTCTAATTCATCAGGGCTAAGCCATGCCATACCGATGACGCGATCCACTACGAGGCCGAGCATAGAGTCCTGCTCTTCAATAGCGATGACATGAAGCTCGGGCCGATCTGTGTTTAAGGCGCTGTTATCACCCAAAAACTGGCCTAAGTCCGCGACCCAGATAACGCGTCCCCGGGCGTTGAGTGTCCCTAGCAACAGGGGAGAGACATTAGGAATTGGCGTAATCCGTTCGGGAGATTGGAATAATGCTTCTCGAATACCGATAGCCGGGAGGGCGAATTCCTCCCCTGATGGCACATAGAACCGCAGGTGTAATTCACCTTCAGGCGTTTCTAGTTCCTGGATCTCAGACACTTGGTCTGAGCCAGTCAAGAAGTCGGGATTGCGGTTGCTGACCATAATGCTTATTTCCTAGCCCCGCAGTAACTGCTTGACTGTACCCACCAGTTCTGTGGGCTGAAAGGGCTTAGCGATGTATGCATCAGCACCTTGCTTGATGCCCCAATAGCGGTCAAACTCCTCTCCCTTAGACGAACACATCACCACAGGGACAGCCTGGGTAATGGGGTCGTTCTTGAGACGGCGACAGAGTTCATACCCGTTCATACGGGGCATGACAATGTCTAAAATAACGATGTCGGGGGGATGGGTTTGAATATGCTCAAGGGCCTCAACTCCGTCGGTGGCGACTGAAACGTCAAGACCGCTGCCGCGAAGGAGGTCTGTAATCATCTCCCGCTGAGCAGGGCTATCTTCAACCACCAAGACTGTACTCATTGTGGACCTTTGAGATTTTCCCGTTTGGAGAGTAGCTAACATTTGCGGGAAGGCAGGTTAGAAACAACTG
>CALLPZ010000145.1 GCA_938015405.1 uncultured Pseudanabaenaceae cyanobacterium | reverse complement strand
ATTGGCCGCAGTTTGCGGGCAGCGGTGGATATGGAGGCTCTGGGTGAGCGGATGCTGACGGTGGATTGTGACGTGTTGCAGGCCGACGGGGGGACCCGCACGACTTCCATTACGGGGGGCTATGTGGCGTTGCAGGAGGCGGTTGAGACGTTGATTGCTCGGGGAGATTTGGCTCGGTCGCCGTTGAAGTGTGGGATTGGGGCGATTTCGGTGGGGTTGATTGAGGGGGAGGCGATGTTGGATTTGGATTACCCGGAGGATTTTGCGGCGGATGTGGATTGCAATGTGGTGATGACGAGTAATCTTGAGTTGATTGAGGTGCAGGGGACGGCGGAGGAGGGGAGTTATTCGCGGGCTCAGTTGAATGCGATTTTGGATCTGGCAGAGAAGGGGATTGGGGAGATTACGCTTTTGCAGCAGGCGGCTTTTGAGTGAGGTTCTGGCTCGCTGGCAAAATGGGATGACAGTTTGGGGCTTTGGATGCAGATTGCACGTCACTTAATCGGCAAATCTGCAAGCCGCAAATCTTCGGGCCGCAAATCCGTGGGGAACGCTCCCCCCAGAGAACTAACATGGCCAGCCGTATGGACGGAAGCCGTCCCTGACGGGTCACCCTCGCTAAGTTTTGGGTTGCTTCAGCTTGAGTTCGTTTGGCTTTAGACCAATTGCGGTTTGTTTGCCCCTTAATGAACGAAGGAGTGAGACCAGATCTGGTCTCACTCCTTCGTTGTTTTTCAGCTGATGATGATGCAGTGGAGGCTGGGATGTTTAGCCAAAAAATCCAAGCACTTGGAGGAGTAGGAAGGCGAAGAATGCGCCGCCTGCGCCGCCGATCATGAAGCCTTTGGCTAGGTCTGCCCAGCCTTCGTAGGTCATGAGGGGGTCGCTGGATTTCGTGCCTTTGGGGAAGGTGGCGATGCCGTAGAGGCGCATGCCAGCTTTGGCGATGAAGATGAGGGCGACGGCACTGATGAAGCCGGCTAGGCCGCCGATGTTGCTGTCGCGTAGGGGGCCGAGGGCGGTGAAGGGGCCGACGAGGAAGTAGCCGTGGGCCATGCCGATTTCGCGACCGCGCAGTTTGGAGGTGAGTCCTTCGCGGTAGATGGGTAGCTTGCTGAGGTAGTCCCGAACGATGGCTGAGTCGCTGATGGGGGTGGAAAGATGGCCTACGAAGGGGTCGCCTTTGTAAGGCTTGATCATGTCTTGTGCCATTGCCTTTTAATGCCGTATTTGAAGAACGCGATCCAAAAAGGCCCTGACTGGGCCGTTCAGCCCCTATTTTGCCATTGGCTGGGCATGGCTTAGGTATTTATTCCCTCTAAATGGAATTTTGTCTGGGGTTTGGGGTTGGATGCTAGCTAGAGGCTGTGGGTGAGGATGGCGACTTGGGTGCGATCGCGGACGTTCAACCGTTGCAAGATTTTGGTGATGTGGTTTTTGACGGTGCTTTTGGAGATGCAGAGTTGTTTGGCGATTTCGTCGTTGCTCATGCCGGTGCCGATGAGTCGGGCTACTTCTTGTTCTCGTAGGGTGAGGTTGTCCCATTCATCGGGGAGGCTGGGGGTGGTGCTGAGTTGGTCGAGGAGGCGTTGGCCTAGGCCGGGTCCTAGCTGGGTGTAGCCTTTGTGGATGAGGGCGATGGTTTGGATGAGGTCTTCGGTGGGGGTGGTTTTGAGGAGGTAGCCTGAAGCGCCGCTGCGGAGGGCTTGGGCGATGGTGCCGTCTTGGTCTTCTGCGGTGAGGATGATGACTTTGGTGTTGGGAAATTGATGGGTGATGGAGGCGGTGGCGGTGGCTCCGTCGAGGAGGGGCATTTGCAGGTCCATGAGGACGACGTCGGGTTGCAGGGCTTCGGTTTGGGCGATCGCTTCGATGCCGTTGCTGGCTTCGCCGACGATGGTGAAATTTTCGGTGTGGCTCAGGATGAGGCGGATGCCTTCTCGCATGAGGCGTTGGTCGTCGACTAGGAGAACGCGAATCATAGGTTACCTGGGCGGCTTGGGCCGCGATGCACCGACTGTTGGGGGTACAAATCTTGGGTCTCTGTCAGGTGGAAGTTGCTGCTTCATCTGCCTGGGTGAGGTGTGGGCGATTTGTGGAGCCTGTGGAGGGGACTACAAGGTGTGGGTGGCGTTTTTCGATGTTGTAAAAAATAGGCGTATTTTCTCGTATCAGATGTGACAAAAAGTGGTGTTTTGGGACTTTTTTCCTACGTGGATTCAGGAGTGCAGGTTGATGGCGGTTGGGGGGGGGAGTTTTTAAGATGGGGGTGTTAGGGCTCGCATTGGTCCATCGGAGGATCTGGTGATGGAAACGGTTTTGGTTGTGGATGATAGTGCCGCTCAGCGGGAGATGATTGCGGCGTTGCTTCAGAGCCATAATTACGCGGTTTGGATGGCGGAGGATGGTGTGGAGGCGTTGGAGCGGGCGCATCAGACTTCGCCGGATTTGATTTTGTTGGATGTGTTGATGCCTCGGATGAATGGGTATGAGGCTTGTCGGAAGTTGAAGGGGGATCCTTTGACGAAGGATATTCCGGTGGTGTTGTGTTCGAGTAAGACGACGCCGATTGATCATCATTGGGGGATGAAGTTGGGGGCGGTTGCTTATGTGGATAAGCCGTCTTATGAGGAGCAGTTGGTGGCGACTGTGCGGAAGGTTTTGGGGAGTGAGG
>CALLPZ010000144.1 GCA_938015405.1 uncultured Pseudanabaenaceae cyanobacterium | reverse complement strand
AATGCACCAGGATTGAAAACGTCATCCCGGTGCATTGAGGAGTTTTATTGTGAATTCAATTGGCCTGCTGGCCTTCGTTTGAAGTGAAAAGTGATGTTTTGTAGCAACGACCTAACGTTTTAGGACATTTGCTATCTACATAACTTCCTGCTCTGTCTCGATTTGACAGTTTCCGGGGGAACCTGAACTCGACAATGGCTGGTCTCTATACATGAAACCCTTGCCCCAAACTTCTGGGGCAAGGGAGCCGAACACAAAACTTGGACTTAGGCTGTTTGCCCCTCTCCAAAACTTGGGATGAGGGGCTGGGGGATATGCCCTGTGAGAGGCCTGTTGAACTCAGTTGGATGAGAGGGATATAACCATCCTTGATTGGAGAGCAACTAACGCAGAGCCATAGCTGTTGCTGTTTTAGATAGGCGATTGCCTTACCACATTGCCCGAACGGGAGTACGAGGGGCTGGAGCAGGGGCAGGGGTCGTCTCTGCGGGAGGCGCTTGGGCCACAGGAGGCTGGCTAGGCACAGTGGAGGGTGCGGTTGCTGTGCCGGGAGATGGATCGAGTTGAATTGCAGTGGCTTCGCTAGGGGTCGTCGGAGCTTCAGGTTCAACACTGAGGACAGCGCCTTCACCCTGGACCACAAAGGGAGCGCTGGGGTTTTGCCCCGTTGTTCTCGTTGCAGAGGCTTCGGTTGTGGCTGTTGTGGTTACGGCAGTACCGTCGGAGTTGGTCGCATTTTGAGGAACCTGACGAGCAGCCAGTTGGGCAATGCTTTCTTGCACCGTTAGAGGCCTGCCCTGATCCGTCGCAGCGGTGGAGCCGCTGGCTGGACCAGGTTGTTCTGTGGTGAGTGAGTCATCGCCAGAAATTGTGGCGGTTCTGTTGGCGTTGCCTAGGCTGCCAATACCTAGCAAGGTGCCCAGGGCCGCGATGATGCCAAACAATGCCGTAACTAGATTGGACAGTCGAAACATGCTTTACCCTTTGGCGATCGCCATCAACACCGCGTTGCTTGTCATCGAGTTCTCGAATTAGGCCCTATTATAGGCAGCCATTTTAATTTTCTTCATGGGTTGTGAAGCCTATGAATTTTAGGGGCTATTGGGCAGCGGCTTTTTGCAAGGCTGTGCTGGGAAATTTTGGGCCTGATGAGGCTTTTAGGCGCGGCATTACAAGGTGGGCTGGACCCGCTCGATAGCCCAGGGCATTAGCGGTCGGAGTCTAGAGCGGGGCGATCGCTCTTTTGAGGGCTCCAGCGAATGGTTTCGTCTTGGCCCCAGAAGCCTGTGAATTTGGTTACGGTAACATCGCCCAAAACGCGAGTTTGGCAGGCCAATCGCTTGTGCCCCGAGGTCTCGCGACGGTGGGGCGGGAAGGCGAGGCGCTGATTTTCGCGCCAGTTGCGGGGGCTGGTTTCACCGCTGACCTGGACGGCGCAGGTGCCACAGCTGCCGATGCCGCGACAGTTAATCAGTTTGGCCTTGCCGTTGTGGAGGTCGATGCCGTTGTCCAGGAGGACGCGGCGGAGGTTCGCCCCGGTCTCACAGGTAAAGGTTTGTCCAGCTGCGGTGATTTGGGGCATGGTTTGCGGATGATGGACAGGGGCAGTAATTCCTGCGAAAGCTGAGGACATGATTGCTCCGCAAGCTTCCTTCGGAATCACGGTGGAACCTGCCTGCTTGTGGCAAATAAATGGATTGAGTCAAGCGGTATATCGCTTCTGTAATCAAGGATAGGCAACCATGACCGGAATGCTGAGTGGAATCGCCCAGGCCCAGCGTCTGTGGATTTATGACACAACCCTGCGGGATGGCTCCCAGCGAGAGGGCATTTCCCTTTCCATTGCCGATAAGCTGCGCATTGCTAGGGAGCTGGATCGCCTGGGGATTCCATTTATAGAAGGGGGCTGGCCTGGGGCGAATCCCAAGGATGTTCAGTTCTTTTGGCAGCTTCAGCAGCAGCCCCTAAGCCAGGCCGAAGTCGTGGCCTTTTGTTCGACAAGGCGGCCAGGCTGTAAGGCAGAGGACGATGATTTCCTGCGGGCAATCTTGGCGGCGGGCAGTCGTTGGGTGACGGTGTTTGGTAAGTCCTGGGATCTCCATGTGACGGAGAGCCTCAAGGTTCCCTTGGCGGAGAACCTCAGCATTATTGATGACAGCCTGAGCCATCTAGTCAGCCAGGGGCGACAGGTGATTTATGACGCGGAGCATTGGTTTGATGGCTATAAGGCCAACCCAGCCTATGCCCTGCAAACCCTGGAAGCAGCAGCCAATGCTGGGGCAACTTGGTTGACGCTGTGCGATACCAACGGCGGGACGTTGCCCCAGGAGATCGGGGAGATTGTGGCGGCGGTGCGATCGCACCTGGGTTCAGGTATCGAGATCGGCATCCACAGCCATAACGACAGCGAGACTGCTGTGGCCAATGCCCTGGCTGCGGTTAACGAGGGCGCAAGGATGGTTCAGGGCACCATCAATGGCTACGGCGAACGCTGCGGCAATGCCAACCTTTGTGCGTTGATCCCTAACTTGCAGCTCAAGCTGGGCTATGACTGCCTGGAGCCCCGGCAGTTGCAAACCCTGACGTCAGTGAGTCGCTTAGTGAGTGAGGTGGTGAATCTGGCTCCCAATGATCATGCAGCCTTTGTGGGGCGTTCGGCCTTTGCCCATAAGGGTGGCATTCATGTGAGTGCTGTACGCAAAAATCCCCTCACCTATGAGCATTTGCCGCCGGAGTCTGTGGGCAATCAGCGGCGCATTGTCATTTCAGAGCAGTCAGGGCTGAGCAATGTCTTTTCAAAGGCTCAGAGCTTTGGCTTGACCCTGGAGAAGTCTGACCCCGCAGGACGAGAGCTGTTGGCCAGGCTGAAGCAATTAGAGAACCAGGGCTATCAGTTTGAGGCAGCAGAGGCCAGTTTCGAACTGTTAATGCGGGAGGTCATGGGGCTGCGATCGCCCTTCTTCTCCCTGAGTGAATTTCAGGTTCACTGTGGTCACAAAGGAGAGGATGCCACGGCGATCGCTACGGTCAAAGTCATGGTGGGTGAGCAGGAAATGCTGGAAGCGGGGGAAGGCTGTGGACCCGTTTCCGCCCTAGACAAGGCGCTGCGCAAAGCCCTGACGAACTTTTACCCTGAGGTGAGCCAATTCCAGTTGACGGACTATAAGGTGCGCATTCTCGATGGTGCAGCAGGTACAGGGGCGAAAACGCGAGTGTTGGTGGAATCCGTCGCGGATGGTTTCCCGTCAGAGTTGAATGATGAGGCGTTGAACCGCAGTCGCCGTTGGACCACCCTAGGGGTTTCGGCCAATATCCTGGAGGCCTCCTACCAGGCGGTGGCGGAGGGACTGGAGTATGGCCTGATGCTAACTCGAGGACCAGAGCCGCTAGATGCCATGCCCTATCCTCAATGCTCGCTGATTGTGGCAGAGGATTAGGGGGGCTTAAGTAAGGGCTTGTTAAGGGCTCGGTAGATCGCGAAAGTGTTGGGACTGTTTTTATGCGTAAGCTCCCTGGGGAGCGGCTGCGACTCCGTTCAACTTCGTAGACTACGGGGAAGGGTCTACGCAAAGTGCTGAAGTTGTCTGAAAGCTAGTACTAGCGGGCTTTCTTGGGTCTGTGAGGAGTCGCTTTAATCGGTGCTTCCTGAGGATTTTGCCTAGGCTTTATTTCTCTGAACAAAAGCACATTGTAGGTTTACGTATAAACCGATGCCAGTGGTTACATTAGGTCTAGCGGCATCTCTGAGACCCTCCAACAGCTTGTTCAAGGCTAAGGGCTTGCTCAGCACGACCGCTCAGGTTTGAATTTGCGAGTTTTCCCTCCGGTGGGCTCGCTGACTTCTTCCCTCTGCATTTGCCACCGCCCTGATTCGTCCTAGGTTAAATTCCGCTCATGTTGCATTCTCACGGCATTTATATCCTCGCTAGCGACCTCCAGTACGATCAGCTGATCGCCCTGGTGAATAGCATTGAGGCTAATGTCTCCGCCGAGTTGCCCATCTGTGTCATTCCTGCGAATCGTGGAACGGTGCGCATTCAAGAATTTATTGATCAACGTGAGAACTTAAGCCTGTTCTCAGATCAGGCCTCGATGCAGCGTTGGGAGTCTTTTGCGGCGGATGTGTGGCAGGCGCAGCCAGTGGTGAATCAGCTGAGCCAGCGTTATGCACGCCACTACGATGAGCCGGAGCAATTCCGCAAGTTTTGTGCCTTTGATGGTCCCTTCGAAAAGTTTGTTTTTTACGATGTAGCCAGCTTGGCAATGAAGCCCCTGGATGACTGCTGGACCAAATTGGATGAGTACGATTTTGTCGTGGATGATTGGAGCCACGCCAAGCCCGCATCAGTGTCCGCCTTTGATCGCACCATCGTGACCCGAGAGGTTGTGCAGGAGCTGGGCGTAAACCTGAATAGCCGCATTCACAGCTCCCGCTGGTTTGCTTCCAAGCGCGGCATGATTGATGAGGCCGCTTTGGAGCTGCTGCGCGATCGCCTCATCAACCAGGCTGAGATTCGTTGGATGAATGCACTCAACTGGTGGAGCGACGATGAGTTATTTGCTTACATGACTCTGCGTTGTGCACCGGAAGGTCTGAGCCGATTGTTCAATTACACGCTGAGCGCCGACAAGCTGGAAAGTACAGGCAACTGTGCCATGGCGGATGGCCTCATGCCTGTGGGTCCTGTGCTGTATTGTGCTGCTGAGCCTCCTGAGCCTCGGGGATTGAAGCCCATTCACCGGGTTGATTTCCGTCATTATTCCAGCTGCTATTTTGCCCAGCTTTGTGAAGGCGAGTCGGCTGCAGTGCCCTTCGACTACATCTTTCTGCACTACCGCTACTTGCATCAGCAACGTGCCTGCCGCCCTCGTCGTTTGCGTCTTCTTGCGGGATTGCATTCCACCCAGGCTAAGAATGTTCGCTGGGTACCCAACCGTCGTAAAAGATTGGCTGCCAGCCGTTGCTAGGGCAGATGCACTGAACCCTTGAGGCATAGCTGTCGTTGGCTTGAACAGGTTGCTGTTTGGGGCTGATGCCTCGCGTTAGACTGGCAACTACCTTTACTGGATAACTGTCATGGTCCGTTGGGGGTCGTCAGTGCTTGCGCCTCGGAAGCGAGTTTTGGGGGACAGATGGAGAGGGATTGTCCTGTCTCTCACGCTGTCTACGGTTATTTCCAGTTGCACGGCCAACCTGACGTTGCAAGATCCCCAGAAAACCTATGACCAGGCTACCCAGGCGTTGGTCGCGGGGGACAATCGCTTAGCAGTGGAGAAGTTGAGCCAGATAATTGTCAAAACACCGGAGTTTGCGGAAGCCTATGTAAATCGTGGCTCTGCCTATGATGGCCTGGGTGAATATGGGAAGGCGATCGCGGATTATAGCCAAGCCATTGAGATAAATCCCCAGCTTTTTGATGCCTATTTCAACCGAGGCAATAGCCAGGCTCGCTTGGGGGATTTTCCCTTAGCGAAAGCAGACTTTGACCGAGCGATTGAGCTCAAGCCGATGTCTGGTGAGGCCCATGGAAACCGTGCCATGCTCCAGTTGGAGTTGGATGATACTGCAGCGGCTCGGGCTGATTTGCAGAAGGCGATCGCGCTATTTAAGGCCCAGGGAAATAAAGCTGCCCAAACACAGGCTGAGCAGCAGTTGAGCGCATTGCACCAGAATTGATTGTTCTAGGACTGTTCATGGCCGGGCGAACAGCTGTGGGGCTGGAATTAGACTGCTAGATCCAAGGGTCATCGTCCTCCAGATCTTCCAGGACACTGTTGCCTCCCTGGGGAGGGATTGGGCTATTCGGAGTTTGGGCCGCTGCTTGATCGGCCTGACGGTTGGGTGGGGCTTCTGGCTGATCAATCCAACTGTTTCCACTGTTATTGGAAGCTTGAGGGATTTCAGGCTGGGAGGTCTCAGGTTGATGGGAGGGTGATTTTCGTTCCTGATCGAACTCTAAGTTGTCCCAATCAGAATCGGTGGCGTTGTCGGCGTAGCCCCAGGGATTATCGCGGCTATGGAGCGGTTCTGCTGAAGGGGGAACTGGCTCTATTGGGGGCTGTTGTACAGGAGGATGGCTTGAGTCGTGGGAAACGTGATTCTCCCGACGGTAATCGTCGTTCCATTGGGCTTCGGGCTGTTGATTCTCTGGGGCGGGGTAAGGATTTTGGGATGGACTGACTGGGGGGAGATCTCCTGCTTCGTCTACCCAGGTGAGTTCAGCGGGGTCATTGGTTCCCCAGTTGTTGTGATTGGCTGGGGGAGTGCGATCGCCGTCGCTGTAAGCGTCATAGCCACGACCCGTGTCTTCAGGAGCATTGCGACTGTCCTGGCGATAGCGGCTGCGACGGCTGCGACGATACTCACCGCTAGGCTCGCCGCGATAACCGACCTCCCCCCCGTAATTCTCCTGATTTCCTGAGCGAGCCTCTCTGTCCCAGTTCTCGTCGTACCCCTGTGGATTGTCATAGCCTCTTCTGCCCGGGCCAAAGGCATTCCTCTCACTGAGCTGCTCCAAGGGGGGAAGCTCTTCGACAAAATCTTGGGCGCGGCGCTGGACGGTTTGATATTGCTCCCCTACCCGTTGGCTCAGTTCCTGGGCTTGTTCGGTGAGTTGGGGCAGGATGTCCTGGGCGGCTTGCTCCTGTAGGGCTTTAGCCCGTTCTGCAGCTTGCTGCTTGAGCAAGGTGGCCTGTTCGGCAAGGCGCTCCTTAGCGGTTTTCGCTTCTTCGCCCCAGTTGCGCACTCGCTCCTGGGTTTGGTTGGTGACTTGCTCGTACTCGGCTTTGGCCTGTTCCTTCATTTGACTGAAGGTGTCCCGTAGATTCGGTCGCTCCCGGCGCAGGCGGGCGACGGCTTGGGGACTCACCAAGGCACGATGGTTGCCGAAGCTGAGAATTTCTTCGGGACGGAGAGGATTGGGGGCATCGATTAGACGACGCAGGGGATTGTTGACGAAGAGGTATTGGGTGATCTGGCCGGTCTTGCGATTAAACAGGCAGTCCACGATGACGCCGAGGCGATCGCCCCCATCCACCCAAATTTCATGATCAATCAAGGTTTCTAGCTGACGGACCTGATCTGGGCTGGTGGCCGTGCCGGGTCCTTCAATCCAAATATTGCCTTGATTAAGAGACTCCACTTGGGGCAGCTTGTAGGCCCATCGCTTCTTGGCTAACAGGCCGCCTCCCTTGCAAATCATGCCCAGCACTCGATGGGCTTGGGGATACATCCATAGGCGTTCAACCCGGCCCACCTCTTGCATGGTGCCGCGATCCATCACCATGAGGTTGAGCACCTCACTGCGGCGAACGATGATGGGAAGTTCGTCGGGATAGTCGCTATAGCTTTCAGCGGAGCGGTTGCCAGGGTTATCCATGGGGGCGAGCGATGCTGTGAATTGAGACCGAATGCATTTCGGACTTGGTGGCATCTTAGCTGAGGTCTAGGCTAACCTCCCATGGGCTTTACCGAACCTAGGGGCAATCTAGCCATTCCAGAATCTTAGGTAGGCCCTAGAGGGAATAGTAGAAAGGTCACCCTCGCTGTTGCCAACGCAGGGGCCATACGTTTTGCGGAGCTGGGTTGTTTGCTTCTTTCCAATCAGGGCGGTTTATTTCTCTGTCTCTTCGTTCTTGCGGGGGCGGTTCTAGCGACCTGCTTGCATGAATTTGGCCATGCGATCGTGGCCTACTGGGGCGGGGATAAGACTGTGAAATCAAAGGGGTATTTGACCCTGAACCCCCTCAAGTACACCGATGTCTCTACCAGTTTGGTGTTGCCCATTGTTTTCTTGTTGATGGGAGGCTTTGCCCTGCCGGGGGGCGCGGTTTACATCAATACCCATTTGTTGCGGGGACCTGCCTGGAAGAGTGCGGTGTCGGCTGCCGGACCTGTGATGACAGCAATCACGGCATTGTTGCTGAGTATTCCGTTTTGGCTGAATAATGACTCGGTTTATGCCTATGCCTCCGGTTGGTTTTGGCCTGCTTTAGCCTTTCTCGCTCAAATTGAAATTGCAGTGTTGCTGCTCAATCTGCTGCCCATTCCGGCACTGGACGGCTATGGCATATTGGAGCCTTGGTTGCCGCTATCGATGCAACGGCAATTGCGAGGCCTGAAGAAATACGGCTTTTTGTTTTTGCTGGCGATGTTTTGGACATCACCGGATTTTTCGCGTTGGTTCTGGGGAGCGAGTTTTGCGATCGCAGAGCGACTCGGCATTCCCCAAGTTCTTGCGGCTGAAGGCTATGGCAGATTTAGTGATTACCGTTGGCTCCTCCTGTTTCTGCTCATTGGCTTAGCGGCTTTCCACAAGCAGTTAACCAAGCCCCAGGCCACCGCTGCGCAGCAGCAACAGCAGTTACAGCAACAGCAAGCAGCCAATCAGGAGCGCTTGGCTGAGCAACCTGATAACTACGATCTTCAGAAAGAGCAGGGCCAGATCTTACTGGCACTCGAGCAATATCCGCAGGCTAAAGCCCATTACAGCCGGGCCTTGAGCCTCTATCCCCAAGATGCCGATTTCTTGCTGAATCATGGCTTAGCCCTCGCGTTTCAGAGCCAGTTCGAGGCGGCAATTGTTGAGTATGACAAGGCGCTGGCGCAACAGCCTAAGAACTACGCTGCCTTTCATTACAAGGCTGATGCACTACTAGAACTCAAGCGAGACCAAGAGGCTCTAGTACTGTTCGATCGCATCTTGCTCAAGAGCCCCCAGTCTGCCCATATCTGGCATGACCGAGGCGTGGTTTTGTGGCGACTAGAACGAGAGGATGAGGCCTTAACCTCCTATCAGAAGGCGACTTATTACGATGCTGGTCAGGACCTCTACTGGGCCTCACTCTTTAGGTTGCAGCGAGAGTTGGGGCTAGAGGAAGAGAGCCTACGGACGTTGAAGCGAGGGTTAATAGAACGGCCCAAGGGGATGTCTCTTTGGCAGGCGAGGTTTGTGGCATTGCTCGATCAGCATGACTATGACGCATTGTTAGAATCCTGCGATCGCTTGAATGCCATCACTAATGGAACATCAGCCATTCCCATGACGTTCCAAGCGGTCGCACTGGCTCGGCTCCAACGCTATCAAGCTGCTACAGCAGCCTTTGACTTGGCGCTAGAGCGTGAGCCTGATGCAGCTTGGATTCGTACCAATCGCGTTAGGTGTTGGATTGACATGAAGCTTTATGGGCAGGCGTTGAAAGAGTTGGAGCAGTTGTTCGTGGAGCAGCCCAACGATGAAAATCTCTTAGAGATGCAGGCCCATGCCCTACTGGATGCTCAGCAATATGGCGATGCAATTGCTCTCTATGAGCGCCTACTGGAAAACGAGGGCTTGGATGCTAAAGATCGCGTCAGACTCTACATCAATCGAGGGTTTGCATTGCGTCGTCAAGGGCAGCTTGAAGCTGCATTGGACAGTCATAATCGAGCACTTGAGATCAGGCCAGGTTACGAAGATGCGCTTGCCAATCGTGGCGATGTCCTCATCCAAATGGGCCAAGCTGATGCAGGGCTGTCTGACCTGGATCACGCCGTCTATCTGAAACCCGAAAACCCTCAGCTGTGGCAAACGCGGGGCGATGGCTTGCGCGAGCTCGGTCAGCATCAACGGGCGCTAGCGAGTTACAACCAATCCTTGGCACTCAAGCCCGATATCGAAATCCTCTGTGATAAAGCCCTCTGCTGGCTGGTTCTGGAGCATCAAGCGGAAGCTGTAGAAGCCTTACAAACTGCTCGAGCCTTAGATGCTTCAACAACTCACCGGACTGTTGCTGAGAAACCATCTCTAGCTGAACTTTGGGAGTCTATGTGTGCTTCTCCGGGTGACTAAGAGAAACCTACAGCGACCTTGATTGCGATCGCCCAAACGCCCGAACGATTACGCAAAATCGAGTGAATCAGTCTGGGCACAATACGGCTACTACAGCTGTTGCTCCCTCAGGGATATTCTTGCCATGGGCATGGTTATTTTCGGAATTCTCTTTCTAGTTGGCTTCCTGCTCAGCATGGCCTCCAACCTCACGAATGTGGTGCAGGCTTTCCAGGAAAGTGTGACTTGGGGGCTGGTTGTATTCTTTGTACCCTTTGCTATTTTTGTTTTTGTCGTCAAGTTTTGGCAGAAAAAGTGGGTTAGCCGCGTGTTTTTGATGGGCATTGGCGGTGCGCTGCTTTCTGTGGGAAGCGTTGTGGGCCTCGTGGTTTCTATGCCTGAGCATGTTCGCGATGGAGTCTTTGCGAGCGAAGGTTATTACGAGGGAACTTGGGAAAGTGAGGGATATCAGTCCTACGAAACCCAGTCTTTCAACGCTGAGGCTGCATATGAGCCCTTTGGTGAAGGGGTGAGGTTTGCCACTGCAGCCTCAGAGCAAGCCCAAACAGCCCAAACGACTCTGGAGTGGACGGAAGTGGCGAATAACTGGGACTACGCCATCGCCATGATGGAGTCCGTTCCCCCGGAGCATCCCCAGTTTGCCTTGGCTCAGCAAAAGGTTGAGGAATATGGGAGAAATTTCAGCTACGCGAGCCAAAATGCCCAATAGATGGTTCTTGCTTCTGCTTCGCCTCCCCAATCCTCTAGACTTCTAGAACGTGAAAGTTGGGTAAGCGCAGCGATGGCATTCGAAGAACTTAAGCAGCTACAGCAGCAAGCTTCAGATAACCCTGTAGAAGCTTTGGATGCGGCCCATAATGGCGTGGCGATCTGCGATCGCTCCCATTGGGGCCGTATTTCTGTGCTAGGCGGCGATCATCTTAGTTTTTTACACAACCAAAGCACCAATGACCTTAAGACTCTGAAGTCTGGCCAGGGTTGTGAAACGGTGTTTGTGACTTCTACGGCCCGCACGATCGACCTGGCGACGGCCTATGTTCGCAGCGAAGATGTGGTGCTACTGGTCTCCCCCAATCGCCGTGAAGCCCTTTTGGAGATGCTGGACCGCTACATCTTCTTTGGCGATGCAGTGAGCCTAAATGACATCACCGAGCATTTGGCCTGCTTTAGCCTGATCGGTCCCCATAGCCATCAACTGATTTCCCAGCTTGCAGGACAGGATATTTCTGCTGAGGCAGATCATAGCCATCGCGTTTTGAATTTGAGTGGTATTGAGGCAGTGGTCGCCAATGGCAGTGGTCTGGGCTTACCCGGTTATACGCTGTTTTGTGATGGAGAGGCGGCAGTCAAGCTCTGGCAATTACTGCGAGAGCACCAGGCGGTGCCCCTAGGCGATGAGGGCTGGGAACAGCTACGGATTCAGCAGGGGCGTCCAGCTCCGGATCGGGAGTTGACTGAAGCTTACAATCCCCTGGAAGCCGGGCTCTGGCAGACGATTTCTTTTGATAAGGGCTGCTACATCGGACAGGAAACCATTGCTCGTTTGAATACCTATAACGGCGTGAAAACCAGACTTTGGGGCATTCAGCTCAATGCTCCGGCTGAACCTGGCAGCGTAATAACTCTGGATGGTGCCAAGGTGGGCAGCTTGACCAGCATGACGGAGACCAACAAGGGAGCGCTAGGGTTAGCCTATGTGCGTACGAAGGTTGGTGGTGCTGGTTTGACGGTGCAGGTGGGTGAAAGCAGCGGCGTCCTGGTGGCGCTGGACTATGTTTCACACCCTGAGAAATCAGAAGAGGCGAAGGCTTAGTCTGGAGTCGAGCGTTTTGGGCCGAACGTTGTGAAGGCTGCTTGCCCAGTTGACTCGAACCTAGCCCACTTCTTTCCGTTGGACACCCCAGACAAAGTCGGCCAGCCATTCTTTGACCACATAGGTGGCACGGCAATCGTCTTCGTTGTATTCGATTACTTGGTTGAGGAAGCTGCGATCGCCTTCTTTAAGCCAGGCCAAATACCAGAAAATGGCCAGGGCACCATTGGCACTGGTGTCTCGCCATTCAAAGCCAATCCAGCGAGCAATATGCTTGAGGGCATAGCTTTCCACAGGCATGGTCACCAGCTGGGTTACCCACCAATGCACATCCACAAACCGTTCCACTAGGGCCTGGGTAATCGCTGGATCAGTGCCATATTTGGCGCCCAACTTGCCCATGGAATCGGCTTCGTAGCTACAGAAGTGATAGACCGGAGCCGTGGGGTGAACCTCACAGACAAACTGTAAGAAATCATTCCAAGTCTGTTCCTCATCCGCTGGCTGCTCTGCGACAAACGCGTGGAACGTTTCAGTGCCCCGCCGATGATTCACCTCCAGCACACCATGCAAAAAAAGAACCCCTAGGTCTGGCTCTGCCTCGATGTCAAAGTACAGTTCAACGGGGGCTTCCAGTGGGGGCGGGGCTGGTACTTGGACGGGAGCCAGGGCGGTATTACTCCAGGTGGCATAGGCTTGGTCCAACATCTCCTCCGCCACTCGGGGGCCAAAGCCTGGGAGATTGGCTAGGACCTCTGGTTCTGCTTCACGCAGGCGATCTAGGGTGGTTAGTCCCAGCTCTTGGAGGAAGCTGTAGCGCTTGGGGGTTACGCCGGGCAACAGTGAGAGATGTTGCTGTTCTACAGCCACGTCATGGCAGAAGCTCTGCCAGGAGCAAAGACTACAGCGGCTACGGGCAATAAAGACTTCCGGTTCGACTTCTTCCAAGGCCATGGTGATGAAGTCATCCAGCATTTCTTCAAGCTGGAAGAGGCGCTCTTCCCAGAGGACATTGAAGGGAGGACGATCGCGCAAATAGAGCAAGCAATTTTCTGGGGTGGCATCCTGAACCTCCTCTAGAATCCAGGCTTGCCAAGTAGAGGTCAGTTGATATTCCAGTTTGGGGCGGCGACCCAGTTTGATTTGAGCCGGCTCATATTGCCAATCCCCCCAGCGCGATCGCCCCGGCACGCGAATTAACAGATCTGGGGTGCCTACTAAGGGGTGGTCATAGGGGGCTGTGGAGATGATGACCCCGCGATGGATCACGGGCTCTCCCTGCTCCATAAGGGCAAGTGTTGCCGCTGCACCAGTGTCCCAATCCCCTCGCTCATAACGAACGCTGTGGTACGAGAATTGGTTGAGAACTGTTTCCCGGTTGTGACTACTGTCTGCGATGATCTTTTGGATGTAATCCCCTGGGGGATCGCGGTGCTCGGAATCGCCGTAGAGCTCGAGGAATGAACGGCGATGGCAGCGCAAATAATCCAGAAAGAGATTGTCAGTCAGGGGCAGCACCATGCTCTACAACCTCCGCTGTTGTAGACAATGGACTATCATTTTGAAGCTCCTGGCTGGGTCATCCCCATGGTCAAATCAGCAATCAAGCTGAGGCAATGGAGGAAAGGGCGTTGGGGCATCAATTCATTGTGCGATGCGTTACCTGTGGACTTAAGGCAATCATCAGTCTCTAGGACGATGGCTTTACCTCAAAACCATCACTGGCCATATTCTCGCATACAAAATTTAGAACAGGGGGTATCACCCTTTACGTTCGCTTGACTGCTCCCTCAAATTTCCAAGAGATTTTCAGCGCCTGTGCGGTTTGACATCGTTACGCTTTTTCCCGATTTCTTTACTTCTCCCCTGCAATGCAGTCTGCTTGGGCGGGCTCTGGCGAAGCAAATCGCTGAGGTCCATCTCACCAACCCTCGGGACTTTACAACTGACAAACATCACAAAGTTGATGACATTCCCTACGGGGGTGGGGTAGGCATGGTGCTTAAGCCGGAGCCGATTTTTGCAGCAGTGGAAAGCTTGCCCGTGCTCCCTCGCCGGGAAGTGCTATTGATGACGCCCCAGGGAGAGCCGATGCACCAGCGCATGTTTGAGGACTTCTCCCAGAATTATGATCAGCTCGTGGTCATCTGTGGCCATTACGAAGGGGTAGATGAGCGGGTGATGGAGCTGGTGACGCGGGAGGTGTCCCTCGGGGATTTTGTTTTAACTTGCGGTGAGATTCCAGCCCTGACCTTGCTCAATGGAGTGGTGCGACTGAAGCCTGGCACGGTGGGTAAGGAAGATTCGCTGAAATATGAGAGTTTCGAGGAATCGCTTTTGGATTACCCCCAGTACACTCGCCCCGCAGAGTTTCGTGGGATGGCTGTGCCGGATGTTTTGCGATCGGGAAATCACGGAGCGATCGCGCAATGGCGACGTGAGCAGCAGTTGAAAAAAACTGAGCAAATGAGGCCTGATTTGTATCAGCAATGGCTCGATAAAACGTCCTAGCGAAGTGACAAAATCCTATCTCAATGGTTTTTAGACTGAACGTATAATCCAGTTACCACAAGGCTTGTAAGGAATTTTCTAGTTCTAGCCAGTTATTTGTGAAATGGTGCAAACACTGATTTTCTTTGTTCAGACTTTACAGGGCTTGCAATCTTCAATGAAGTCAGTAGGGTGAATACTTCGGCGGTAATATTTATCGCTTAACCTATTGAGTAATCGCTGCTCACGTAGCACGAAATGAGTCTGGACCTGTGCTTCTACTTGGTTATGAGAATGAATGAATTTGAATGGTAGGTAGAGATAATGTTTGACCTAAAAATGTTGCCTGTTAGTGCTGGCGTGATTGTTGCGGCTTCCATCGCGATTGCTCCTTCCTCTGCTCAGGCTATTACCCTGACGGATGATGCTAATAACACCTACGAAGTAACAACTGCACAAGGTACATTCGCGGATTTGCTTGGCCAGCTGGCTACTACCCCTTGGTATAACAGCTCTACTCTTGCTGAGGATTTGGCAGACGACCTCAAAGCCCAGCTGGGTACGCCTAACTCGCCCGCTGTTCCTTTTAACGAAGGCCCTTATTTCGCCTTTGACTTCTCCAACTCTGGAATCGTCTCCGTCTGGAACTGGGATGGTGATATAAACATGGTTGAAATCGACACTGAGAACAACCCTTTCAACCAAGAATTTGTTTGGGCTGTTCCTGATACCGCTGCTGTTCCTGATGCTGCTGCCGTTCCTACTCCTGCTCTGCTGCCTGCATTGCTGGGCATGGGCGCTGGCATCGTGCGTAAGCGTAAGCAGCAAGCTGAAGACGCATAAGTTTGAGCAATGCCGCATTGCAATCTGGTGAGACGTAGGCGGGAGCTACATCGCTAGTTGATCGTTCTCTCTCTAATCCCTAGATATTGAGCCAGTCTGGTTTGTCCAGGCTGGCTTTTTGTTTGAGCTTATTTCTGGTTGTGAGGTCAGGCTCACTTTAGGATTAAAGCCATACCTCTCCCTCAAAGCTCCATGACGCTGACCCTTCGCCAGCGGATCCACCAAATTTTCTACGCGCCGGACCCCAATAATCCCATCACGCTAGTGGATAACTATGGGGTGCCGATGTTGATTGCAATCGATGTGGCGGCATTGATTCTGGAGAGCTTTTCGGTTCTGGAGCAGACCTACGCTCGCTGGTTTGATTGGACGGAGCTGGTAGTGGTCGGGGTGTTTGCGTTGGAGTATTTGCTGCGGCTGTGGTCTTGTGTGGAGCAGCCAAATTATGAGCAGCCACTGCGAGGGCGTTTACGCTATGCCGCTACGGTGCCAGCATTGGTGGATTTGGCAGCATTTATGCCATTTTTGGCGCTGAATGTCTTGCCAGGGGAGTGGGTGGCGATCGCCGGTCCCTTTTTCCGCCTTCTGCGCCTGTTGAAGCTCACCCGCTATTCCGAGTCTACTCAAATTTTCTTCCGCGTCCTGCGGGATAAGCGTGATGAGCTGCTGACAACGCTATTTGTGGTGATGACGCTGCTGGTGATTGCGTCGAGCTTGATGTTCTTCATTGAGCGGGAGGCTCAGCCCCAGGAGTTTTCCAGCATTCCGGCAGCAATGTGGTGGGGCATTATTACGCTGACCACAGTGGGGTATGGCGATGTCTATCCGATTACGCCCCTTGGAAAGGTCTTAAGCTCGCTGTTGGCGTTTTTGGGCATTGGAGTGTTCGCCTTGCCGGCTCGGGATTTGGCGACGGCTTTTTCTGAGGAAATGCGGGAGCGACGGGAGCGCAAGATCGCGAGTGCTAATGGCGAAACTAGCGATGCAACAAAAACGAGTGTCCTGTTGCTGGAGCAAGAAAATGTGGCTGGGGCAGATAGGGAGGAGTTATTGGAAGCAGAGGTTGAGGCTGCGGCGGATTTGATGCGGCTTTGTGTGGCGGCGGCGAAGCGAAAGCTGGGGGATGAGTTTGAGAGTGAAGCGGTGGTGAGGGATTTGGCGATCGCCCTCTTTCAGGAAACCTCTAAAACGTTGGGAGGCGAATTCAATGCTTCTGTGGATTCCAGCACGACTGAGCCCCAGTCCTATAATTAGTTCGTCCGCCATCTGGAGTTCTTTGAAACGCAACCTTAAATCCTGCGTCTTCTTGTCTCCGCGTTAACGCTTTCCCATTCCCATGACCCAAATCCGCATCGGCAACGGCTACGACATCCATCGCCTTGGCCCAGACCGTGACCTTATCCTCGGTGGTGTAAAGCTTCCCCACAGCCTTGGCTTGTTGGGCCATAGCGATGCCGATGTCCTGACCCACGCCATTATGGATGCCATGTTAGGGGCGCTGAGTTTGGGGGATATTGGTCATTATTTCCCACCCACTGATGACAAATGGAAGGGAGCAGATAGCCTCAAACTGCTAGAAGCCGTCAATGGTTTATTGGCTGAACGGGGCTGGCGGGTCAGCAATATTGACTCAGTTATCGTGGCAGAGCAGCCCAAGATGAAGCCTCACATTGCCCAAATGCGAGCAAACCTTGCTGCTGTGTTGGGAGTTGATGATGATCAGGTTGGGGTGAAAGCGACGACCAATGAGAAGTTGGGACCCACAGGACGGGAAGAGGGCATTGCATCCTATGCCGTGGCGTTACTTACTAAGGATTGAGCGGCTTAAGGCTGAGCTGTTGGTGAGATGGCGATCGCGGCTCCCTGCCAGGCCAGGCGTAAACTACCCTATTGATGGATCGGACCTCAGAGTATTGCTGGAATCCATGGTTGAGCAACTTCGTCGGCATTGGAGATTGCGTTGGAAATCTCTGACGGCCCTGGCAGTCGCTGCCCTTCTCGCAGTGGCGGTGGGCAGCTGCTCGCCCCAGGCGACCCAGGAACAAGCTACAAAGCAACCGGAGCTGATCATTGCCAACATCAGTGACCCGACGACGTTCAACCCACCCTTGAACGATTCCTTGTTTAGCACCTATGTCTTTGGTCTAACCAATCGAGGTCTCGTAGGAACCCATGGCCTCACTGGAGAGATTGAGCCGGAGCTGGCGGAGTCCTGGGAGATTTCTGAGGATAGCAAGAGCATCATCTTCACCCTGCGTCCCAACTTGAAATGGTCCGATGGCGAGCCGTTGACGGTGGATGATGTCGTTTTTACATTCAATGATGTTTATCTGAACGAGAAAGTCCCCACCGGCACTCGCAATGTTCTGGAGACGGGAGATGGGAGCTATCCTACGGTCACCAAGGTGGATGAGCGCCGGGTCAAATTTACGGTGACCCAGCCCTATGCTCCGTTGCTGCGCAATAGCGGTGTGGCGCTGTTGCCCAAGCATATTTTGGAGTCTGCTCTGGAAGAGGATGACAATGGCACCCTTAAGTTTCTCTCGACCTGGGGGACTGATACGGAGCCGGCTGACCTGGTGGTGAATGGTCCCTATCAGATTGATACTTATGACCCGAGCCAGCGCTTAATCTTTAAGCCCAATCCCTACTATTGGAAAAAAGATGAGGCGGGTGAGTCTCTGCCTCGCATCCAGCGCATCATCATGCAGATTATTGAATCTGATACCAACCAAATGATTCGCTTTCGCTCCGGTGAGCTGGACAGTCTGGAGGTGAAGCCCGAAGCCTTTCCGCTATTGAAGCAAGAGGAGGATCGAGGGCAGTTCACGGTGTACAACGGTGGTCCAGCTGCGGGCTCGCGATTGATGACCTTTAACCTGACCCAGGCGAGTAAGGCAGGGAAGCCCTTTGTCGATCCGGTGAAGTCTCGCTGGTTTAACAATCAGAAGTTTCGTCAGGCAGTGGCCCATGCCATTAACCGCCAGCAAATGCAGGACAACATCTTTCGGGGCATTGGCGCAGTTCAAGATTCGCCGTTGGATGTAACAAGTCCCTATTTCGCCGGAACCGATCAGGGTGTGGTTCGTTACGACTATGACGTGGAGCAAGCCAAGGCTTTGCTTCAAGCCGCTGGCTTTACCTATGGCAGCGATGGTGAGCTTTTGGATGACCAAGGCAACCGGGTTGAGTTTTCTTTGCTGGTGAAGTCCGAAGAGAAGGTGCGAGTGGATATGGCTGCCCAGATTGTCCAGGACTTGGCTCGAGTGGGCATGAAAGCAAACCTGGAAGTGCTGAGTTTCAACACGGTGCTACAGCAGCTAGATCGCAATCAATGGCATGCCTATGTGGGGGGCTTTGGGGGGGGGAATCCAGAACCCCACAGTGGTTTCAATATCTGGAGCAGCAATGGCTTCTTGCATCAGTTTAACCAGCAGCCCCGAGCCGATGAGGAGGATGTGACAGGTTGGGTGGTGTCGGATTGGGAAAAGCAGATTGATGCGCTGTTTGCAGCTGGGGTGCAGGAGCTGGATGAGGAAAAACGTAAAGTTATTTATGCTGAGTTTCAGAAAATTGCTCAGGAGCAATTGCCCTTTATCTACCTGGTGAAGCCTTTGCAACTTGAGGCTGTGCGCGATCGCGTCCAAGACGTTCAATATTCTTCCCTTGGTGGTGCCTTCTGGAATTTGGATGAACTGACCGTGATTGATTAGTCTAGAGATCGTCCAGCGATCGCCGAGAGAAAAATAGTTCTCGGCCCGGAGTATCGCTGACCCTATTCACTGTTAGAGACCGAGCGATCGCTATGCTTGATTCCACTGCCCTGCAAACCCTGCTGGATGCGGTTGCGAAAGGAGAGGTGGAGTCCACGGAAGCCCTGGAGAAACTGAAACACCTTGATTCAGAGGTGGTTGGGGATTTTGCGCGAGTGGACCATCACCGCAATCTGCGGACTGGGTTTCCTGAGGTAATTTGGGGACATGACAAAACCCCAGAGCAGATTGTTGAAATCATGAAGGCTCAGAGAGAGGGGGACTCGGGCTGTGTGGTGATGGCTACAAGGGTTTCCCAAGAAAAAGCCTTTCGTATCCAGCTCAAGCTCAAGCAGGCTCAGTACTATTCCACGGCTCGCATTTGTGCGTTACTGCCCCAGCCGGAAGCGAACGCGACAAAGGCGAAGACCTCTGGGAAAGCCGCGACTAAGTCCACTGCCGCCAAGGCTAAGAAATCTTCCAAAGGACGGCAGTCGGCCCGGGCGGCGGCGATGGCGGAGGCTGCTGCAACAACGACTGCGACGGTGGATGAGCCATTGGCCATGCCACCCAAGCTATATCCAGGGGCGATCGCCATTCTCACCGCTGGCACCGCTGATCTTCCCACCGCAGAAGAAGCTGCAATCACTGCGGAGCTTTGTGGTTTCACGGTCAATCGTCTCTGGGATGTGGGTGTGGCTGGGATTCACCGACTGCTCGCAAATCGTTCCGTTTTGGACCAGGCAGATGTGGTGATCGTAGCGGCAGGAATGGAAGGAGCCTTGCCAAGCGTGGTGGGTGGTCTCGTGGACTGCCCAGTGATTGCCTTACCCACGAGCATTGGTTATGGCGCGAGCTTTGGCGGTGTGTCAGCCCTCTTGGGGATGTTGAATTCCTGTGCCGCTGGGTTGGGTGTGGTGAATATCGACAATGGTTTTGGAGCAGCGATTTTGGCAGGACAGATCCTGCGCACAGCCGCTCGGATGGCCGAGCAAAAACGCTAGCGGGGGATTGTAGCCGTGTCTTTCAGTACTTTCCCTGACAAACTAATCCATCCCAGCTTGATAGAGCCATCAAGTTGAGCCAAAGCTGCGCATATCTACTGACACCTGCGGGATCTCACGGCTAATCTGTGTTTAGTCACACAGCCTCGGGCCTTGTAAGGTCGCTGCCGAATCCCCTACGGTATCGTTTCTTTGGCTATTTCTAGCGGTTCTCGCTAGCTCCTCCCCGCAGCACTGGTTTGGTCACCGGTAATGCAGCCCAGGGCTGAATTGACAGTTAGGTCGTTGCATCTACAAAAGATTTTATGATTTCTCACCGCCTGCTGGATGGTGGCGTAAGAGCATCTGTGCGAACCAGATGGACGCGAGCGGGTTGGGCTGTTTTAACAGCAGCAGTTTTGCCAGCAATGATGCCTACGCAGGTTCAGGCAGAGACCTCACTCAGTCGCTTTGTCACCACAGGCGCTGACATTGCTGGAGCGATGGTCACGGCTCGGTTTCTAGATGGCAAAACGGAGACTTTGGCTTGGCAATCAACGGGTAGAGCATCTGGAGGCGTGACTGGAACAGGCTGGAGCTTGGGGCAAAGCCTGGATAGTTTTAAGTACCCTTGGTTGCTTGATGTGGATGCTGATGCAACCTTGTCGAGGCTGACCATTAATCTGCTGGAGGGCAATGGGCTTTTTGATGTTAATCCTTTAGCCAGAGGCCCATTTAATACGCCGGGCTCAAAGGCTGGAGCAGCCTTTAGGCTCAAGCCCGGGGCATTCGTCTCAGCTGTGACAGAACCCAGCCGGGTGAGTTACGACTTACCCATTGATATTTCCCAGGGGGATTTGTTTGCAGCGTTGACTCTGGAGTGGGACGGAGGCTTTGGCGGAAGTGCCTTGGAGTTTGTGGCGGATACCGATAGCGGTACGGTGGCGAATCCGGTGCGTCTTGTGGATGAACCTGCTTTAAGTGAGGCCGTTGCGATTCCCTTTGCACCATCTGATCGAGTCAAGTCTCAACCGGCGGTTGCGATTCCTCTGGTGCCGCCGGATCGAGTGAAGCCCCATCCCGCTGTGAAAATTCCCCTCGCTTCCCCAGGCTCTATTCCGGTGATGGCCCCACCGGAGTCTTCGCAGCCCAAATTAGTGCCTGAATCGGGGATGCTGATTGGATTATTGGGCCTATTGAGCCTTGGAGCCGCTCGGACCGTTGTGACAGAACGGCAAGCGTAGCGATATCTCTGCTCAAACAATCCATGTGGATGCGATGGGTTCTATTGTCTAAATATCTGTATCTGCTCAGGCATCTTGGACATGCGCTGAACCGATACTGTGAAGGTGGTTTTTCCATCGAGGGACTGGAGAATTATGACGATGGTTGAAACAGTGGGCTCAGCAACCCTGGAGTCGGGAACAGCAGTTTTTCATCAGTTTTTTGAGGCCTGCGTCGGGTCCTGGCAGACGGAGCGTACTTACCACTATTTGCAACATAGTGAGGTGGAGCGATCGCGTACGGAGTTTGCTGTCAAGCCCGTGAGTATCGACCTTAAGCGTAAGGTCCTCAGCGATAACGCTTACCAGGAAATTGCAAATGTTGATGAGCTGCCTGGCTTTGAATTGGGCTTCCATACCGTCTCAGAATCGGGCGAGGAGGTGAGCCAAGAATTGCGGATGCTGTTTGTGATCCATCGCTGCGAAGCAGGTTTGCTCTATGGGGATTATTTGCGCGATCGCGCCTATACCGAAGCTCGTCCCATAATTTCGGACTTCCGTTTTGACCCCGCCACCCGTGAATTGATGATGACCACTCGCTACACCAAGAGTGTCTCGGTGGATTCCATTACCCTTGTTAATCCCAGGCTGCGCATTCGCAAGATTTTGAACTATTTACGTCCTCCCGAAGGTCAACCTTTGAAGGATGTGGCGCTGGTGGGATTTGGAGTGGAGCAGAAAGTGTCCTAAGGGCTGGGTTGAAGGGTTTACTAGGGTGGAGAGGTTGCGAAACATTACAACCTTGGCGTCTCAGCCCGTACCTAAGAGGCTCGGCCTGCAGTGCTGAATTAGACCTTGTACTCTGGAATGAGGCCTATGGTTTTGCCTGAAATTTTGGTTATGGAGCCTCAGTTTCAGGTTTGACTGGCTGTTGCCTGTTGGTTTCTATCCCATCCGTCCTATGTCTATTTTTTCCCACCGACCCAAGACCTTGTCTTTGGGACCTTTGGAAACGGAGATCTTGGAAATTATTTGGCAGCACAATGGTGGCAGTGCCAAGCTAATTCACGAGCAAATCCTTTCCAATCCAGACCGGGAGCTGACCTATGCTTCGGTGAGTACGGTGCTGAACCGCTTGGTTGCAAAGGGATGGCTGAGTCGGAAGAAGCAGCGACGAGCCTTTGTTTGGCAGCCGCGTCTCTCCCAACGTGAAGCCCAGGTGCTTCAAGCCCACCATCAGGTGAAGCAGCTTTTGGCCGTGGGAGATGCAGAGATTGTGGCAGCGTTTGCGGATGAATTGGATAACGCGAGCCTGGACCGATTTGAGGCTATGGCACAGCGCTTGAAGGCTGCCCGGCTGCAGCGCGGCGAGGGAGCTGGTTCGAGCCCAGAGGAGAATAACGATCATGCATAGTCTGCTGGTGCTGTTGAGTGTTGTGGTGGCATTGTCCTTGCGTTTGGCCTACTTGGGCTTCGTTGATAGGACAACTCTTGCTGATCCAACGCTCTCCTGGTCCCGTCGCTGGTCCCTGGCCCTCGGTGCTTTTCTGCTGCCGCCATTGTTGATCTTGGCCATGGCGATCGCGATTCTGACCATGGGCATTCATGGTTCCATGCTGGGCCATGCAGTGGGGCATTTGGGCTATGGCTGTGCCTTGGTGCTCGTCGTTAGCTTTGCCACAACGTTGTTGGTTCTGGGCGTCAATGCGCTTCGCTCCTATGGACGTTTACGCAATTTGCCCCTGACCAATGTTCAAGGAGTTGTGGCCCGTCGGCTAGACACGGAACTCCCCTTTGCGGCTCGGGTGGGCTTTTGGCAGCCCGCTCTGGTTGTGAGCCACGGGTTAGACCACTTGCTCAGCGAGATAGAACTCGATGCGGTGCTGCGCCATGAGCAGGCCCACCTGGTCTACCGAGATACCTTCTGGTTCTTCTGGCTGGGGTGGTTGCGGACAACGACGGCTTGGTTGCCTGGAACCTGCGTTCTTTGGACAGAGTTACTGCTGTTGCGGGAAATGCGAGCTGATCGCTGGGCTGCCCAGGGGACGGACCCGATTTTGCTCGCAGAGTCTCTCCTAAAGATGGCTCAGGCGGCAGTACCTGCAGAGCCTGGTTGGGTGATGTTCTCTGAGGAGAACGAAGGCGATCGCCTGGAACAGCGCATTAATGCCTTGCTGGCATCGCAGCCTCAGGTTCATCAAGCTGATGTTGCGTCTCGCTGGGTGATGGCAAGCTTTGCGATTGCAGCTCTTCCCCTGCTGACGAACCTCTGGCATATCGCTGCTTAGGTGACCCGCTTCATCCATTTAGGCCTCGCTAATCTGCCCATTTACGCAGCAGATTGGCGAGGCTTTTTGATATGAGGTCGAACTCATCACCTTTACCCGACTTGCTAAAGAGCGATCGCCGCGCTGTATCCAGGTCAAAGAGGATTTCTCGCTCTGCGGGATCTTTGATGAGGCTTTGTACCCAGCCAACGGCGACTAGACGCTGTCCTGATGTGACTTCTTCTACGCGATGGAGGGTCGATGATGGGTAGATGAAGGCAGTATTCGCGGCGAGCTTATAGCCCTGTTCATGGTCAGCGCCTTCGGTGATGAGCGCTCCCCCTTCGTAGTCTTCGGGGCGGTTGAGAAACAGCGTGAAGGATAGATCCGCTCGATTTAGCTGATTGCCTCCCATAAAGGCATTATCGGTGTGCCGACCGTAGGACATGCCTGACTGGTAACGACTGAATAGTATGGAATGGACCTGACGTGGACGGGCACCGGCTTGGAAGAGGGGGTGGCGTAGCAGCGCTTTTTCCACGATATTGCGTAAATCCTGCGCGCTTTCCCCCTGGAGCTGTTCGTTATTTTTGACTTTCTTGGCATGCCAACCAGCGGTGAGCTTGCCATCAATGAATTCGGCTTTGGATAACGCTTGGGTGATTTGAGCCAGTTCCTCTGATGTGAGCAGGCCGGGAATTTGAAATCGCATTACTTGAAACCGAGCTTAAAGCGCTTCTTGATTAGACCCGAGTTTGCAACGCTGTTGCAATAGGTGGGTTTGCCCAAGTTTGAGATGGAGCAATAAGCTGAATGCGCAAAAGAAAAGAGACCAGAACTTAATCCAGTCTCTTCCAAAGGATACTCATGATGATTGAGGTGATGAATTGCCCTAACCCATCCAGAAAGAGCAATTTATCGCAGTCTCCTCAGTTCATCCTCATGAATGAAGCGGAAAGGTTTTAGCCCTCGCCACCTTCGCCGCCTTCACCACCTTCGTCAGCTTCAGTAGCTTCGCCTTCGCCGCCTTCACCGCCTTCACCGCCTTCGCCGCCTTCGCCGCCCTCAGCATCAGGAGTGACTTCTTCGGTGGTCTCAGGAGCAGCTTCGTCACCTGCTTCAGGCGTTGCGGAAGGGCCGCAAGCAACTAGGCCAGCCGCGAGGCTTGTCGCGAGGAACAGTTCAACGGGCTTCAGTTTCTTTTGCATGGATTTTATGACTCACACCAGTATTTTTCTTATTGCTTCTTATTGAAGCCCTGAGAGCGTATCGCCGATAACTTGGCTTGTCAATGCATTTATTGCATCGTGCTTGAAACCCACATGTATGAAAGGGAGCGACTTCATTTTGAAGCCGCTCCCTTGAGCATCAGAGCAGGTAAGACTTAGAGATGAACGGAGCGCTAAGCAACGATGCGTAGCTCGGGATAGTCTGCCATTACCTCATCTGCTGTCAGTACATCACCTTCAGCCTGGGGCTCCCAGAGGAGCTCAACACCGTAGATTTCGTCGCTGGAAATCGCACCTGCAGTGCGCAGAGCTTGGCGGAGGCTGTCAGCATCGTCAATTTTCGGCAGACTGAGCTTGCCCTTGGCCGCGATGATTAGCGTTGCAACGATGTACTCGTTGTCACCGGCGATATCCGCGAGGGTGCCATCTGCGCCGAGGGCCTTGGCGTCACTGTTGCGGATCTGACCGTTGACATTGGATAGCGTCTCAGCTGCTAGCTTACTGCGAGCCTGGAGAGTGTACCGGTTAAACACGGTCTCGGCTTGGGTCAGCTTGGTGACTTCACCATCGGTGCTGCCGTAGGCCCAGAATTCGGGGTGGCGCAGTAAGGCGAGAACTGATTCCTGTAGAAGGCCAGATAGACCCGCGTTGGTGCTGGTATCGGAGGTACGTGCTACACGGTTGAGGTCCGTTTGAAGTTCGCGAGCGGAGGCTAGCAAACCAATTTGGACTTTAGCCACGGTGACCGTGGGATTGGCTGTACTGGAGAGCCCCCCCGTCATTCCCCCTTCACCATCGCTGGTGGCCATGTTTTGGAAGGTGCGGAAGAGGAAGTTAGCGATCGCAAAGAAGATCAGCAGGGAGAACAGGCTACCGCCTCCGCCGAAGAGGAAGGGCAACATAAAGAAGCTGCCGAATCCTCCTCCCCCTCGATAACCCCCGCCATAACCGCCGTAGCCACCGCCGCCGTAAGAACTGCCGCCGCTTCGAGGCATGGTGCGAGTGGGAGAGGGCGCCCTAAAGCCACCTGCGCGACCGCCACTGCGAGCTGCAAAAGCAGGGCTTGCTTGGCTAAAGACTAAGCCCGTAACAAGGGCTAGCACCATGGCCCGTTTTGTGAACATTTTGAGGAACCTCTTAATTCCAGATTTAATCCGCTCAGATTGAATTTGCATGGTTTCGTCTTTGACCGCGCAGACAGCGGACTGTGTGATTGGGACGTTTTTTGTATGTCCTCATTTTAGCGGTTTGAGCGGGCCAGGCTAGTTGAGCACCCTACTTCTGGGCATCGGTTCCCCGTACATTTGGGCCAGGTTTCACGAGGGGGAACGGGGATTGATCTCAGTTCTTAAAACAAGCTAAAAATTTCCTGCTTTGTAAACCGAAGAAGACCCACTGGAAGCCATGACGATTGGTCTAGCTCCAGTGGGTCTGGGGAATTTCATCTGGGAATGGTGAATGACAACTGTCTGAGGAGTGGGACTTAGCCACCTCCGACGATTGTGACCACTTCTAAATTGTCGTCATGGGCGATGACAGTGGTGTCCCAATGTTGTCGGTGCAGAATTTGGCCGTTATATTCCACAGCCACCAACTTGGGGTTCATGCCCTGTTGCTCCAAAAACTGGGGCAAGGTGGTGGCAGGGGAGCATCGTTTTTCTTCGCCGTTGACGGTGAGGGTCAAGTTTGTAGACGGCAGGGAGTCAGCCATGGCAGTGCAAGTCGAGATGTCAGATTCTCAACGTAGCGCAGGGTGGGCCTCTATCAAGGTTCAGGTCATAACCCGAAACGCTTTGTAGAAACCCACCCTGATCAGGCGACGAATTTGCTTGGCTGGCGGATGTAAGGCTTTACTTCCCTACCCGTTTGTTGTCTTTAGATAGCGTCCACTGGGCGTACAGCTTGGCTGGCGCGCTTGGGCATGTTGGGCTGGTTCAGCTGGGCGAGGAAATACTGGGTGCTGAGGGTGGGTTGCTCGGCTTGCATTAGCGATCGCACCACTGCAACTCGTCGGGCTCCAGCATCCACGACAGAATTGACGTTCTCTGCGTCAATACCACCAATGGCGAACCAAGGCACGGGACAGTTGGCTGCCGCATGGCGCACGTAGTCCAGACCCGCTGCTGCTTTACCAGGCTTCGTTGGAGTCTCATGGACTGGGCCAACACCGACGTAGTCTGCGCCTTCTTGAATGGCGAGGGATAGCTCTTCGGGATTGGTGGTGGAACGGCCAATGATGCGGTTGGGGCCCAGAATCTGCCGCGCCAGGCTGATGGGAATATCCTGCTGACCGAGATGAACGCCATCGGCATTGACCGCTAGGGCAATGTCCACGCGATCGTTCATCAGGAACAGAGCACCATAGTCATGACATAGCTTGGCTAGCTGGGCTGCGGTTTGCAGACGAATCGTGTCTTCCGACTCTTTATCGCGATATTGAACGAGCTGAAGGCCGCCTTGAAGGGCTGCTTCAACCGTTTGGAAAATATTATTGGCGGGGCTGGTCACCAAATAGAGCGTGGCGGATTGCAGTTTCTTGTGGCGATCGTGGGCTAGGAGGGAGCTTTCCAGGGAGTAGACCCGGTAGCGCATTTGCTTGCAGGCTTCACCCATGGCGGGGTCTTGGACCTTGCCGTACTCTTCCAAGACGCGCAGGGCTTCTTGAACACGGCAAAAGTTGGCTTGGAGCACATCACCGATGTCACCGCGCAGGGCTTCTTTTTCATGGGTGAGGCCGGTGCCCACATCGCCGACGGTATTGCGAGCACTGCGGAATTCAGCTCGGTGCCAGCCAGCCAGTTCTTGGCGTAGGGACTTGCATTCGTCGGTGAATTCGGGGTGATCTAGGCCAAATCGACACCATTCTTCGATGATTCGCAGGCCCTCACGGACGCGGTCGAGGTTGGCGTCGAGGATGCGGTAGAGCGCTGGTTGAACCAGCTGTTGCTGCCAATTGGAGTCGCCCATGGTTTGTGTCTGCACGGTGGTTGATAGTTGCGGATGCAATGGAGGAGCAAGATGCTGCCACCCCCAGGGAGTTTGCACGTTGCTTGGGAGGATTAATCCCATTATCTAAGGAATTCTTGGGCTAGGGGCGGAGCGACAAGATAATTAAGCCGCGCTGCCCTGAAGCATTGGAAATGCCTAAGATTCTGCATTGAGATGTGCGGAATCGACCCAGCTGATTGATGCAATCAGGGCGGGTCTATCGCGGTGTGAGGATGATGCACCCGGAGCTAACCCGCAGCGTTGAAGCTTTGGGAGTCATTAGGAGTCATTAGGAGTTGAGTTGACCCGGAACCTCTAGGTTCCAACCGTCAGTCCCACCGGAGCAAGGTGTCCAGTCTTGGGGTGGGCTGTAGGTTGTGTCCAATCAAACAAATGCCATGGGCGAACGCCCATGGCCCCCCAACCCACAAATATATGGGGCTTAACTCTGGGCCGTTGTTGGAAGGCTTAAAAGAGGGTTTTGGCCCCTTGAAGGGTTTGGGGTTGGAGTGGGGGGGATGCGATCGCCCCCCCAATTGGTCTCTGGCCCTGATGTTGAGGGGCGATCTCTGAGAGCAGATATAGAGTGCTTAGACTAGGCCCTTTTAGTACTCGCACGAGGAAGCTTTTTATTTATATGGAGTAATTGCGAAGTTTTACTCAGGGAAGGTGTTGGTGGGGACTGTTAGAACGGGAAAACCGTCTGTATACCCAGCGCTTGGGTGCTGTTTCATCCCTTGTTCTTCTGCCCATGACAAGTTTTTTTGCACGTTGGACAACTGTTGCTTGCCGTTGCACTGTGGCGAAGCCTGGACGCTGGGCGAGCTGGAGCTGGCTTCTGGTGATGGCTGTAATCCTGGAGTCTCAAGCCGGGATGGCACAGCCGGGTGCAGTGATGCAGATTCCGGTGCCAGCTCCCGTCAGAGGATCTTCTGTGGGGGGCCCTGGGGGGAATGTGAAGGGTGGGAGTTCCCAGGAGACTCAACCAGGGGCTATTTCGATACCAGGTGAGATCTTGCTCGGAGAGCCGTTGGCAATGCCAGGGGAGACAGTGCCGGTGGGTAGCTGGTCCGGTCGCGCTGGCGTGAAAGCGGTTGCGGTCGCGGAGATGCCCTGGATGACGGGGGGATTTGGGGGATATGCAGTGGCATTTGCACCACCGAGTCAGGTTCCTGTGCAGCCCCAGGCCCAATATCGAGTGGTAGTGGTGACGCCCAGTGATGGACATGTTCAGGCATTGAAGCAGGTCGTACCCGAGGCGATCGCCTTAGAAGGGGGGCGATTAATGCAGGCCGGGGCATTTGTGGATTGGCGCAGGGCGAATGCGTTGCGGCGTGCGGTGGGTGCCTATGGCTTTCAGGCAGAGGTGCGAGGTCTGTCGCGGTGAACGGTCTGACTATTTAGAGCGTTTTGATTCCCACTGCTGCACTTCGGCTAAACGCCTAACTCGCTTCGGACACAGGGGATTTAGCGGGATTTGTGGCGGATGGCTTGGCTTGAGTCCCATCGCTCAAACTGCGGAAATATAGGCTCCCTACCGTTGTGATAAACGTGAGATATCCGATGGCTTGTAGTCCATATAGATGATCGCGGTAGCCTAGTAGGGTCTTGAAAATGAGCCCTGGAAATTGCTGGTCAGGTAGAACCGAGCTGGTATCCCAGAGCAGCGGCCCCATGGCACAGGAGGCCTGGCTCCAGCAGAGGTCGATGGTGCCTTGTTGCTGAAGCGCGATCGCTGCTGCATCCACGTTCTTGATCAGC
>CALLPZ010000143.1 GCA_938015405.1 uncultured Pseudanabaenaceae cyanobacterium | reverse complement strand
CTCAGCTTCAGCTTGGCAGTGGAGCATCAGTTCGAGATGGTGCCCAGGGAGCTGAGCTGTTCTCAGGGGGAGATTTAGTCGGGATTGTGGCTTGGCAGAGCGCTTCAGCCCTAAGCGCTGCCCAACCTGAGTTGGCTTTGGTGTCGTAGCCCCTCCCTAGTCAGAACGACATTCTGCGAAGCATTGTCCCCATCTTGCGCAAAGCGTGGCTAAAGCAGATAGGGGCATTGTTTCCTTGGGCTAGGGCAATCCCTGCCCAGGCGTAATTGGTCCAAACGTTATGAGTCCAAACGTAATTGCATCGAATTCTCTTGAAGTTCTACTTGATACCTGTTTATGGAATCTCTCGACCCCATGATTCAACAACGGCGATCGCTCACGGGTTTTGCCAAGCTCATTGTCCTCCAGCCGCTAGAGACGTCACCGAACCAGCAGTCAAAGTCCCAGGACGAGTCCCAGGAAACGGACGATCACCCATCTACGTTTGAAGCAACCTCTACCCCATCAAATTCCCCTGCCCCCAACGTAATTCAGAGCTAAGACCGTATCATTGCAAAGGAATCAGCTTCTACCCTGCTGAATGATTAAGCACTAAAGCTGGTTCCTATTCTGCAGCTCCTACCCCAATGACCTTTGCGACCCAGCTTTGGGATGCCAATCAGCCCCTGGCCCAAGCCTGTCTCGATAACGCCTTTGTTCAAGGCATCGGCAACGGCAGCTTACCCAGGGCAAAGTTTGCCTATTACGTTGGCCAAGATGCATTCTTCCTCGATTCTTTTGCTCGGGCCTACAGTGTCTGCGCGGCCAAGGCTCCCGATTCCGAGGCCTTTGGCATTTTTCATGGCTTAGCAGGCGGTGTGCTCGAAGAACTCAAACTCCATGGGGGCTATGCCCAGGATTGGGGGGTCGAGCTAGATAATATTTCCCCCGGCATCACCACCCGCCGCTACGTCGATTTCCTCGTTGCCACGGCCTGGAGTCAAGACATTGGCGTCACTGCAGCGGCTATGGCACCTTGCATGCGTCTCTATGCTTACTTGGGTCAACAGCTTGCCAAGGATGGTGTACCAGACCACTCCTACAGTGACTGGATTACAACCTATAGCGAAGGCTTTTTTGAAGATCTCGCTCGCCAGTTAGAAGCACTCCTAGAGCAATACGGGCAAGCTAACCATACTGTTCGTCAAGCAGCTCAGGGGGCCTACGCCTACGCCATGCAATGTGAACTCGACTTTTTCCAAGCCGCTTGGGAGGTAGGGGAATGAGCGTCCCCCGGACGATTTGCCTCGGCTTTCTGGCCATGATTGCCGTGGGTACGCTGTTGCTGGTCATGCCCTTGGCCGTGGCCAATCCCTTCTCGGCTGTGGAAGTACCTCAGGATTACAACCTGTTGACGGCTTGGGTGATTGCTCTTTTTACAGCCACATCGGCGGTTTGTGTGACGGGCTTGTCTGTGGTGGATGTGAGCCAGTATTACAGCGGCTTTGGTCAGTTGATTGTGCTGCTCCTGGCCCAGATTGGCGGCTTGGGCTACATGACCGCCACAACCTTTTTGATTTTGCTCCTGGGGCGACGCTTTTGCCTCAAGGACAAGGTTGCGATTCAACAAACGATGGATACGCCAGGAATGGCGGGGGCCAAACAGCTGATTCAGTCGATTATTTCCCTGACGCTGATTTTTGAACTCACTGGGGCTTTTTTGCTGATGCTGGCTTGGGTGCCAGAAATGGGCCTCGCCAAGGGCGTCTGGTTCTCCATCTTTCACAGTGTTAGTGCTTTTAACAATGCAGGCTTTAGTCTTTTCCCCGATAGTCTTGTGGGTTATGCACAGTCGCCCATGGTGATGTTTGCCATCAGTCTGATGATTATTGCTGGAGGGATTGGTTACCAGGTGATTATGGAGGGCTTTTTGGTGCTGCGGGAGTTCTTCAAAAAGGGACCAGGGCGGTTCTGGGTGTCGTTGCAATTCAAGGTGGTAACGAGCAGTACGTTGGTGCTGTTGATTGGCGGGGCGATCGCTTTCTTGATCACGGAATACAGCAACTCCAACACCCTTGGCACTGAGACGGGCTTCGTCCCCAAGCTAATGCTGGCTTGGTTCCAGTCAGTCACCACCCGCACCGCAGGCTTCAATAGTCTCGACATCAGCCAAATGACCACGGCGGGCTTATTTCTAACGATCGCTTTTATGTTCGTGGGCGCTAGCCCTGGTGGCACAGGGGGCGGTGTCAAAACCACCACCATGCGGGTTTTAGTGGACTGCACGCGGGCCGTTCTGCGGGGTAAACAAGAGGTGGTTTGTTATAACCGTCGTCTGCCCACGGAACTGATTCTTAAGGCCGTGGCTGTGGTCTTCGGTTCTTTGATGAGCGTTATCCTCTGCACCGTGCTCTTGTCCTGGGCGGAGCCAGATATTCAGTTCATTGCGCTATTCTTCGAGGCGGTTTCAGCCTATGCCACGGTGGGAATCTCCATGGGCATTACCGGCATCTTGTCTCTACCCAGTAAGCTGCTGGTGATTTTGACCATGTATGCCGGACGGGTTGGTATTTTGCTCTTGATCTCGGCCTTGATTAGCGAAGCCAAACCCAGCTCCATCCGCTATCCCGAGGATGACTTACTGGTGGGCTGATTGCCAGTGCTGCCGTCTGCAGATTGTCTGAAAGACGATCTGGCCAACGTCTTTTCCAACGTCATTGATTTTAGTTAAAGGTAGTTCTCTGTGAATTTCTCTGGCATCAATCCGTTTCGTAACGTCAAACGCGATAACCATCAATATGCTGTGATTGGTCTGGGTCGTTTTGGCCGAGCTGTATGCTCCACACTCCATCAGCTGGGCCACGACGTCTTGGGCATTGATACCAGCGAGAAGCTCGTCGCCCAGGCCCTCGCAGAGCAATACACTGCCCATGCGGTACAGCTTGACTCCACGGAACCCATGGCTTTGAAAGAGGCTGGAGTCTTTGAATTCGATACAGTGATTGTCGCGATCGGTAATTACATTCAAGAGAGCGTCATCACCACCCTCAACCTCAAAGAAGGTGGTGTTCCCCACGTGGTTGCTAAGGCCTCCAACGATGTCCATGGAAAACTGCTCCAAAAAATTGGTGCGGACCGGGTTATCTTTCCCGAACATGAGATGGGCTGTAATCTTGCCCGCTCCCTCACTCGGCCCAACATTTTAGAGCGGCTGATTTTGGACGAGGAGCACAGCGTTGTCGAGATTACGGTACCGAACGAGTTTGACGGCCAAACCATTGCGGAGCTCAACCTGCGTAGTCGCTTTGGGCTCAACCTTTTAGCCCTGGGCGAGGACAAAAACCACTTTCAAATTAATCCCAACCCCAATCAGCGACTGCACAAGGGGCAGGTGATGGTGGTCATTGGGGATACCAGCGCGATCGAACAATTGGCAGAGGAGAAGGGCTAGACCTAATTCTCAAACAACCTC
>CALLPZ010000142.1 GCA_938015405.1 uncultured Pseudanabaenaceae cyanobacterium | reverse complement strand
TTCCCATTTGGGACCGAGCCCTTAGCCCATTTTCACGAGAGTTATCGACCCCTTACTACTATCGGCTGGTTAATTCCGCTGCCAAGAGACTATCCACCTGGATAGCCGCTTGGTTGGATAGGTCGGATGGCTAAGTGCTAGATGAATACTGGTGTATAGGATCTGATTGCTTTCTAGAGAGCCATGGCGCTGATGTGTGACCTGCAGAAAAGACCCAGTAGAATTGCAAAATCAAGCTGAATGCGTCAACGATGATGCTGTCTTTATCTCGCTTGAGATTTGCTAGGCAATGAGGTCAATGCGAGAGGTGGCTGGCAAATTGGGCTTAGCCTCAAAATGGATACCACTATCCCATGATTGCAGCTCCAGTTTGCTTGAATGAGTGGCTCTTGTGAGACTCGTTCAACTCAAATTAAATCAGCCCTGCTCGTACCGCTTTTGCAGCTGCTTGTACGCGATCATCCACACTTAACTTATTTAGAATCATCCGTACGTAAGACTTTACCGTCCCGAGAGATAAGTAGAGATCTGTCGCAATTTCTTGGTTAGAATGCCCTTCACTGATGAGTTGTAGAATGGACTGTTCGCGATCGCTTAATGTGGTTATTTTTGCTTTCTCTTGATTCGTCGTTTGGGACCCTAAGGTGGGTTGGACCTTGAGCATTGAACTGAGCTTATGGGCGATTTGGGGATCCAAATAGGTCCCACCACCCTGAAGTAAGCGGATGGCATTGAGGAGCTGGGGCCATTGAATACTTTTGAGACAGTAACCGTCAGCTCCAGCCGCTAGCATCCCTACAATCTGGTCGTTTTTGCCAAAAGCACTTAAGGCTAAGACCCGAATGTCTGGGATATTGCTTTTGATTTCTTGGGTGGCTGAGACCCCATCAACCAGGGGTAACTCAATATCCATGAGCACGACATTGGGCTGGAGCTGGATGGATAAATCAATCGCTTGTTGTCCATCCTCAGCTTCCCCAACGACTTCAAAGTCCGCTTCGAGGCGAAATTGACCCACGAGACCCCGCCGCATTAAGGCATGGTCTTCAACCAAAAGCACAGTGATTTGAGGCTGGGTAGGGTCAGACATACAGAATGCCCTGGGTTAATACCAGAGATTGGATAGGGTGTCTCTCCTCAGGGAGCCGTCATGGGTGGGCTAACTTTCACGTTCGCTCCCTTTCCCAGAATACTCCCCACTCAGATCATCCTTCCATTCACCTCGATGATGGGAATGTAGCAATGTTTTTTATCTGTCTCGTACCGCAAGCTCAGATTCTCTGGGGAATTCTTCTGCTTAGATATCTATTCGCTGCGGTCAAGCCAAGCGGCTAGCTTTTCGCCAATGCCATGGGGATTATCTTCCTGAATGAAGTGAAGGCCGGGACCCACGAACGCGGTTTCCATATTTTTCACATTGGTTTTGAGAAATTCCACAGCAGCAGCTGGGTTGATCACCCCTGGCTCAGCATAGAAAAATAGCTTGGGCATCTCCGTTTGCATTAACCAGTCGCCATTGGCTTCGACGGCTGCCACTGTGTCAGCGGGCTCACCTGCAATGGGAATTTCGCGGGGCCATTGCAGGGTTGGCTTGCGGCTCTCTGGTGTTGGATAGGGAGCCCGATAGGCCGCCATTTCGATATCAGTGAGGGTGCGCATTACACCCAACTCTGGCAGGATCTGCTCAACGAAGACGTTATTCTCTAGGACCATTTCCTCTCCTACGCCAGGAGTGCGGAGATTTTTAAATAATTCGCTGCTCTCTGGGCCTAAGGTCTCGTAGCTAGGGGCTGGAAAGACAGGGGGGACAATGGCTTCCATAAAGACCAGTCCTTTAACATTGGCTTCATTGAGGCGGGCATAGCGCATGCCCAGTGCCGAACCCCAGTCATGGATCACCAGCGTGATATCCGTGAGCGCTAGGGCTTCAATAAAGCCATCGAGATAGGCTGCATGGTCAGTGAAGCTGTAGTCGATATTGGGTTTGCCACTGTCTCCCATGCCAATGAGGTCAACGGCGATCGCGCGATGATCGTCTGTCACATAGGGAATGATATTGCGCCAGAGGTAGGAAGATGTGGGATTGCCATGTAAAAACAGCACGACCGGACCTTCACCCTCATCAACGTAAGCCATGGTTGAACCGTTGACTTCGACCACCTGCTTCTCAAACGGGAAGTCTGCTGAGATCTTGGATTGCATGGAGAGCTCGCTAGAGGTGGGTGCAGTTGAAGTTGTGGGAATGGCTGAGCCGGTGCTCTTACAGCCCACCCCGACTACGGCTGTGGAGAGGGCGATCAGGCTGGGCCAGAATAGGGTTTTGTGGAGCATGGTCTTGTGGAGCATGGTTTGGAGAGGTAATAAGACGAAGTCAGACGTTTGCTAAAGCGTTGCGGAACTAAAGTTGATTAAGCAACTATTCTGCTAGGAACTTGAGCAAGCGCGGTATCACTTTCTCGTGCGCATCTTCTTGGATGTAATGACCCGCATTCTTAATCCGAAGCACATCGGCATGGGGAAAGTCATGGAGCCAAAGGTCCTCCAGGATTTCAGGCCCAAAGGCGACATCCTGCATCGGCCAAGCGATAAAGACAGGCTTGGCTGAGAAGCCAGCTATCAGTTGATCATGCACCTCAGCTACAAAGTCACTCACCTCTCCCAAAGGGCCTGCTGGAATCTCCCGAGGAAACATCAGTATCGAAGTCCGGGACGACCAAGTGGGGTGAGGGGCGAGATAGGCTGCTTTTTCATGGGAGCCTAACCGCCTCGGAAAAACGAGCCCAGCTTTGAATAAAAAGAGTCGCACAAAGGCATGTAGTCCTTTGACCATCACCTCACCCACGATGGGAGTGCGAAATAGCTTGAGCGGTAAAGGCAAAGCAACTTTGCCCGGTGGACGATGGACAAACGTATTTAGGATGGCAAGACTACGGACTCTATCGGGATTGCGAGCCGCCCAAGTCAGGCCGATGGGTCCGCCCCAATCCTGAACCAGAATGGTCGCATCCCGTAAGTTTAGCGATTCGAGTAAGGCTTCGCAGCGATCGCCATGGCGGTGAATTTGATAGAGGTCAGGTTGATCTGGTTTATCGGAACGACCAAAGCCTAGATGGTCCAAAACAATGGCCCGGTAGCCTGCCTGGGTCACGGCCTCAATAAACCGCCGATACAAATAGCCCCAGGTTGGATTCCCATGGACCATGACGATGGGGCGACCCCCACGGGGACCTTCATCCACATAATGCATGCGGCCATCAATGCTATCGAACCAGCGAGGTGGGTATGGCCAAGTCCCTCCAAATGTCCAGTCCTGCTCCACCCGTTTGGCTAGGGGCATTTGCGTTCTCCTTGGAGACAGTTTGTATGGTTGTATGCGCATAAAACTTGTTCGCTGCTAGTCAATTCGCGAGTGATAGATCGAGAGTCGCTAAGCTGAAACTTCAATCATCACTTTGCCGAACTGGAGATTTGAAGCCATGCGTTGGTATGCCTCGCCTGTCTGTGTTAGGCGATAGGTCTGGTCCAGCACAGGCTTATGGCTCCCGTTCCCGATGGTTTAGATCGCGTTGCTTTGGGTGACCCATCATTCGCTTGGCAATATCTGGGAGGTTGGCAAATAATAAACCCCATGGCTGATCTCGGCTTGCTGGGTTTCGGGGCAGCAGAAGACTAGGCTGGCGGTGATCTCAAAGCAGCGATCGCGCGTGACTCCCACATCACCTGGACCGCTTCTAGCCCATAGGATCTACGCGGTTCCAATCTGGCGAGGAAACCCCGTTGGTTACGCATTTTAGACTTGTAATAATGCAAAGTCATTATGGATATATGCAATGATTATTTGCATAAAAGCAAACTTGGCTGAGGTGTTGCCTTGAACTGGTCTGATCTCCAGGTATTGCTGGCTTTCCACCGCGAAGGCACCTTGCAAAGGGCTGCGGGACGACTCGGGATGGACATCAGCACCGTGTCACGTCGGCTGCGCAGTCTGGAAACTGATCTGGGCACGAAGGTCGTTGAGAATGTCAGTGGCCGTTTAGTGCTGACGACCTATGGTGAGCAAGCAGTGCAGGCCGCAGAGGCGATGGCGGTTGAGTCCGATGATCTGTTGCGTAGAACTCAAGGTAAAGAGGCGCAGCTCTCTGGCGTGCTGAGAGTCGCTCTGTTGAACTTATTTTTGTTTTTTCATGCCGATCTCTTGAACAGCTTTAGGGCTAAATATCCACTGATCAG
>CALLPZ010000141.1 GCA_938015405.1 uncultured Pseudanabaenaceae cyanobacterium | reverse complement strand
CCGCGACTTGGAAGGCCAGGTTGAGGCCAAGGCTTCTGAACAGAATGCGGTCAAGGAAGAGTTGGATCGTTTTGATTCTTCTTTCCAGGCTGGCTTGAGTTCTTCCGGTGGTGGAGGTGGCGATGCATACCGTGCTGTTCTGAATCCTGTGCAGGAGATGGTTAATGGTCTGAAGCAGCAGTTTCAGGAGATGCAGGATGAAGTAGGCCGTGTGAAGGAGGCTGAAACTCAGCAAAAGCAGTTGTTGGATGCCATGCGCCAGTCCATTGGGACGATGCAGCAGGTAGATGCAGCTGGTGGTGGTGGTCCCGCTGACCATGCAAATCCTTTCTCGGACGCTGCTTAGGCTGCCATCGGCATGTCGATGGTAGAGACTGTTGATGTGTAAAAGGCCTGGCTTCCATCTTTTGGAAGCCAGGCCTTTTGGCATGGGTTAAGAATGAGGTTATGGCTGGGGCGATAGTTGCTTTCGCCAGAGTTGACGTCGATCTCGATTAAAGAGCAGAGATTCTATCGAAGGGTCTATGCGCTCAAAGCCGAATCCCATTCGCTTATAGAGATTGCGAGCAGCTTGGTTGCTCTCGAGGACGTGGAGATAGAGCTCAGGCTGTTGCCAAGTGATCGCTGTTTGTTCGCAGCGTTGCAGGAGCGTTTGAGCAATGCCCTGGCGGCGATGATTTTCAGCGATGGCGAGATTGGAAATGTATAGAAAGGTTTGATTGGGAGTGAGCCAGGTTTCAATGTTGAGAGGCCAGCCCAAGGTCAGGGGCGATCGCTGACCGATTTCTACAGTACCTACGAGTTGAGGGCGAACATTCCCCTGGTCATGGTCTTCAGTAGGAGTCTGAATGGCGACCCAACAAGTCTGTTGGGCATTGGATGACTGAAGTCGTTGGCGTAAATCTTCCTGAATACTGAAACGCAGGATAGATTGAAGCCAGAAGGGTTGCTTGGACTGACCATGGAAGCTGTGAGTCAGCAGATCTGTGAGGTCCTGAAGATCAGTGAGCCTGGCCCGCCGCAAAGTCAGGGATGAGCCTCCTGTCGAGGTCTGCAACTGTTCTGCATCAGCAAGGTTCGCGCTGCTGCCGGGAGCGGTTCGCTCCTGGGTCGAAAGTGAAAAGAACCGCTGGAAATCCATCTAGTCCCGCTGGTTGGAAAATTGGTAGGCGCCCGCTCCACAAAGAAGCAGGGCAAGACCGCTGAGCACTACAAGATTAATCCAAGGAAAATCTACGAGAGGTCGGTAAGCTGCAGCCCTCAGTGCCGTTGTGGCATAGGTCAGGGGCAAGCAGTAGACCACAACCTTTAGTATCCCAGGGAGAGTCGCTGGATCAAAGAAGGTTGCCCCGAGGAATGACATGGGGACGATTAGAAAGTTGTTGTAGAGACTTACACTTTCCAGCGACTTGACCCGGAGGCCAGTGATTACGCCAACGCCTGAAAAGACAGCGCAGTTGAGGATAAGAACGAGCCAGAAGAGGGGGTTGAGAAAGCTTCCGATTCTTTGGGTGAAGATGATGGCGACGAGGGCAACTGAACCGGAGGTCATGAGGCCGCGCAGGATGCCGGCCATCATTTTGCCAATGTGGAGAGATAGGGGATGGACGGGGAGGAGCAGCATCTCTTCGAAGGTTTTGGAGAAGAGACGCTCGCCGCAAATGGAGAAGGTGGTGCCGCCAAAGCTGATGGCCATTGAGGAGAGGGCAGCCATGCCGGGCAGGATGAATTCCAAGTAGCTGATATCGGGGTATTCAGGACTGACGCCGCCGGAGCTGTTGATGGAGCTGCCGAGGCCGAGGCCGAAGGCGACGATGTAAATGATGGGGGAGATGAGGCCAGAGGCGGCGACCTGGGTGATGCGCGATCGCAGGTCCAGCCAGTCACCCCAAAAAACGGTGAGGCTATCGCGCCAGATATTGCCGAGGTTGAGGCGTTGTTTTCGAGATGGAGTTGTCTTGGCCGGAGCGGCAGTCTGGGCGGTCACAGAGATGATGTTTCCAAAGATTGGGTTGTTCCAGTTTAGAAGATTAACGGTTTGTAACGAACTCGTTTATAGGCCAATGTCAGGGATGGCTGTGACTTGTTTGTAGCAAGTCCAGTCGTAGTGCAGGGGCGTCACGGTAATGAAGTTCTGCTGGATCATTTGCACATCGGTAGGCGGTAGCTCGGGCCGAGGTGGATTGTGGGCATCGATGTGGTCGATGTCTTCGATCGCTTCTCCGGCCAGCCAAAAGTAGGTGCGGCCCCTAGGGTCTTTGCGTTTTTCCCAGGTCTCGTTGTAGTGACGAATTCCCTGGCGCGTGATTTTGGTGCCTTGAATCTCTTTCGTTTCTACGGCGGGGACGTTGACGCTGAGCATGACGCCTTCGGGTAACGTTTGGCCTTGGAGTTGTTCCACTAGAGAGACGGCAAAATCTGCGGCGGGTTGGAAGGCTCTGGAGGTGTAGCTGCTGAGGCTGAAGGCCACACTGGGAATGCCTTCCATATTGCCTTCCATGGCGGCGGAGACGGTGCCGGAGTAAAGCACGTCGGTGCCCAGGTTGGGGCCGTGGTTGATGCCTGCAAGGACGAAGTCGGGGCGTTCTTCCATTACGGCTCCGAGGCCGAGTTTGACGCAGTCAGCGGGGGAGCCGGAGCATGCCCAGGCTTTGATCTCGGGGGCAAAGACACCTGTTACCTCATCGGCGCGGATGGGGTCGTGGAGGGTGATGCCGTGGCCAGTGGCAGAGCGTTCGCCGTCGGGGCAGACGACGGTGACTTGGTGGCCCGCTGTGACAAGGGCGTTGGCGAGGGTGCGGATGCCGAGGGCGTAGATGCCGTCGTCGTTGCTGAGGAGCAGGCGCATGATTTTAAGGCGATTGAGCCTATGATTGTAGGGCGAAATTTTTCGTGCCTTGCCCATTCTGCCGCGATTGCCGCTGTTGATCGTAGCCGTCGAACGAATTCCTAAACCATGTCGGACCAGCTCACTGAACTTGAATCGAAGCTTGACCAGTTGCAAAAGGAGGCTCTGGAGGCGATCGCCCAGGCT
>CALLPZ010000140.1 GCA_938015405.1 uncultured Pseudanabaenaceae cyanobacterium | reverse complement strand
GATGTTGAAGGTTCCCCAGATTCAACTCCTGCGGAGAATGCGTCATTGCAAAGCCCAGAGCAAGCCTTGCAGTACCTGCCCAGCAATACTGCGGTGGCGATTGCCAGTGCCCATTTGGATGAGTTCTGGCAGGGAACTGAGTCTGTTCTGGAGACTTATCCCGCGATCGCCACGGTGGTCAATCGTGGCTTGGGTCAACTGGAAAGCCAGTGGGATGTGGACTTTACCCAAGAAATCTTCCCCTGGGTGAAGGGAGAATATGCCATTGGTCAGCTAGAACGTCCCAAGGGTCCTTGCGATTGGGTCTTTGTGGTGGGTCGCGATCGCCCCGAGGCCCGCGCTGGGGTGTCCCATTTGGATGATTTGGCTCGGGACCAGGGCTATAGCATTGGCAACCTCACCCTGGCAGATTGGGAAGTGACTGCTTGGACCAAGCTGAAACCCGAGGGACAGCAAGACTCTGCAGATACGGCTTTACGAGCTTTGGTGCGTGGCGTCCATGCCACCCTGGGCGAGAAAGATGGTCATCCCTATGAAGTGTTTACGACGTCCCTAGAAGCCATGGAATCGGTGCTTCAGGCCGTGAACCATGATGAAGGGCAGCAGGCTTTGGCGAGCAGTAAAGGATTTGTCCAGGCGATCGCGCCCTTGCCCCAAACCAATCAGGGTTATCTCCATCTCAACTGGTTGGATAGTGAAGCGACTCTGACTCAGGATTTCCCCATTCTGCGGGTGCTGAAGCTCACGGCTCAGCCTATCTTTCGCAATTTGCAGTCTGTGACCCTGAGCGGTTATCAGCGGGGGGAAGCCATCCAGCGGGCCGCTGTATTCCTGCGATTAGGCCGTTAGAGAGCATGGCGTGATTGAAGCCTTGTGTGTTCGTCGGTTGCTTACTTCTTTGGTTGAATCTGTGGGACCGCAGTCCTGCTGACCTCGGGGTGCCTGCTGAGGGACGGCGGTTTTGGCATTGCTCCTGGGAACCTTAGGCAAGAGTCTCTGGGGAGTGAGAGCCGAGCGTATTTTGCTAGGTGGCTCACAGGGCATTGCTTTCCATCGGACCGTTGGCATCGGGGATGTCCACGGTGAGGTGCGCCGCACTCCATCTATCGCTAAGATTAATCGCCTAACGGATTGACCAGGAATGTCCATGGCCACGGCTAACCCCCTTTCTCCCCTCGATGTTGCTGAGCCCCGGTTTACGCCGGAGTCCAAGGCTGAGAAACTCCATCAAACCTTGGAGCGTCATCGGGGCGATCGCCTCCTCGTCATCCTCCAGGATTTCCCAGACCCCGATGCCCTCTCCTCAGCTTGGGCCTTCAAACTCATTGCCCAGACCTATCGCATTGACTGCGAACTGGCCTATGCCGGAACGCTCAGCCACCAAGAGAATATTGCCCTGGTTAAGTTGACGAGCTTGCCAGCCCATCGCTGGGCTCCCCAAAGCCTTAAAGAGCGGGATTGGACCTCGTACAACGGCTGCGTGTTTGTGGATACCCAGGGGGATACTAGCCAGTTGACCAACCTGGTGGTGCAGGCTGAAATCCCTGTGGTGGCCATCTTTGACCACCACAATGGTGAGACAGACCTTGAGGTTGAATTTCTCGACTTGCGACCTCAGGTTAGAGCGACGGCGACAATCTTGACCCAGTATCTCCAGGCGGGGCTGCTGACCTTTGATGCCGATAGCCATGCCCATGTGAAATGTGCCACGGCGCTGATGCATGGTCTGCGCTCCGATACCCAGAACCTTCAGCTCGCTCGGGAAGACGACTTCCAGGCAGCGGCCTACTTAAGTCGTTTTTACGATGCTCAGCTGCTGGGAGCCATCCTTCAGTCCTCTCGCTCTAAGCGAGTCATGGATGTGATTGAGCGTTCCCTGCGTAACCGTGCAGTGCAGAACAATTTTTGCGTCGCGGGTGTGGGCTACCTGCGCTATGAAGATCGCGATGCTATTCCCCAGGCTGCGGATTTCCTAGTCACTGAGGAGAATGTTCATACGGCTTTGGTGTACGGCATTGTCCATGATGAGGATGACCAGATTGAACTGGTGGTGGGCTCGCTACGGACCAGTAAGTTGACGCTGGATCCCGATGAATTTTTGAAAGAAGCCTTTGGTCAGGATTCTCGCGGCCGCTTTTTTGGTGGTGGGCGGGCCCAGGCCGGTGGGTTTGAGATTCCGGTGGGCTTCCTGTCGGGGAATAACGATCAGTCAGATTTTGCTCGGCTGAAGTGGGAGGCGTTTGATACGCGGATTAAGCAGAAACTTCAGGACCTGGTGAATCCCTCGAGTAATCCTTTGCAGTCTTAGGGAGAGGGGCTGGTCTTTTGGAGCTGTATTTGATTCGCCATGGCATTGCAGTGGAGCGTGGCATTTACGCTGAGGATTACGATCGCCCATTAACTGAAAAAGGCTGCGATCGCACCCGCCGCGTTGCTCAGCGTTTGAACCAGCTGGGCCTTCACTTCGACCTCATCCTCACCAGCCCTTTTCTGCGGGCGAGTCAGACTGCTGAGATTCTCTACGAAACAGGATTAGGGGATGCGTTGGAAACCTCAGTATTGCTGATGCCAGACTGTCCTCTTGAGCCCTGGTTAAAGTGGCTGAAAGCCTTTCCCACAAAACAAGGCAGTTGTTTGGCATTAGTGGGCCATGAGCCCAACTGGAGTGAATGGACGGAGCAATTAATCTGGGGAGAGCCTCTGGGGCAGTTGCGTGTGAAGAAAGCTGGAATCGTTGGCTTGTCCTTACCAGAGCAAGCTTCTCCCTTAGGCAATAGCGAGCTGTTTTGGCTCGCTCCGCCTCGACTGATGTTGTGAGGCTATTCTCTAAGTCTCCTTAATCGCAACGATGGCGAGAGTTTCGACGGTCGCGGTATCAATCTATATGTTCTGTTGCGGGACCTGTCAGGCGATCGCTTCGTCAGTTAATCTTAAGGAAATCGAAAATTCTAGAGACACCTATGCCAGTTGGGGATGCCACCAAAATCCAAAACAATCGGGAAGATGCCTGTTTCCGGCCTGGCTTAGAAGGCATTCCGGCCGTTCAGTCCAATATTGGTCATGTAGATGGTCAGAATGGCCGTTTGGAGTATCGCGGTATTCCCATCGAGGACTTGGCTGGTAAAAGCACCTTCTTAGAAACTTGTTACCTCTTAATTTGGGGCACATTACCCACCCAGCCTGAACTGGATGCCTTCAATTTTGAGGTCAACAATCATCGTCGCCTCAAATATCGCATTCGCGACATGATGAAGTGCTTCCCCGAGAGCGGCCATCCCATGGATGCGCTACAGTCCTGTGCGGCTGCCTTGGGATTGTTCTACTCTCGTCGTGCCCTGGATGATCCTGAGTACATCCGTGCTGCAGTGGTGCGTCTGCTGGCCAAAATGCCCACCATGGTGGCCACCTTCAACCTCATGCGCAAGGGCCATGACTGGGTCATGCCTCGCGATGACCTGAGCTATGCAGCCAACTTCCTGTACATGCTCAATGAGAAGGAGCCCAGCGCTGAAGCCGCTCGTATCTTTGATGTCTGCTTGATTCTCCATGCCGAGCACACCATCAATGCATCCACCTTCTCGGCGCGGGTAACGGCTTCAACCCTGACTGATCCCTATGGTGTGATTGCTTCGGCTGTGGGCACCTTGGCCGGTCCACTCCATGGCGGTGCTAACGAAGAAGTGCTGGAAATGCTGGAGCACATCGGCACAGCCGATCGTGTCGAGTCCTATGTGGATGACTGTGTTGCCAATCGCAAGAAGATCATGGGCTTCGGTCACCGGGTCTATAAGGTAAAGGATCCCAGGGCTGTCATTCTCCAGAAGCTTGCCAAAGATATGTTTGAAAAGCAGGGAGGGACGCCCCACTACGAGCTGGCTCTTAAGCTAGAAGCAGTTGTGGAGGAGCGTCTGGGACACAAAGGGATTTATCCCAATGTCGACTTCTACTCCGGTCTGGTTTACCAGCATCTTGGGATTCCCAGTGATTTGTTCACGCCTATCTTTGCCATGGCGCGGGTCGCAGGTTGGTTAGCCCATTGGAAGGAACAGCTGGGAGAAAATCGGATCTTTCGGCCCACTCAGATTTACACCGGTGAACATGGCCTGCCCTATCAGGACATTGCGAGTCGCTAGGTGCCAGTTGAGATGGCTGGTCGTCGGCTGGCGGCCGTGATTGTTTTCTATCAAGGGTCCCAGGTCATAAATCCTGCCTCTGGGAGCCCAGCCAGAACCTGCGTTTTTAGGTGCGATGCCCGATAGAGCATCTGCTACTCAATCGTTATCAGGCAAAATCCCTTTGCTTCTAGGTAGAAAATCCCGTTTCCCCTAGCCTGACAGCGATATACTGACGTATAGACTTATGTAAAATTCAGTTCGGACTGAGGCCTAACAGGTACTGTCAGTGTCGACTGTGACCTCCACCCCCTTCTCCACGACCCTATGAATTCTGGAATTGACCTTCAGGGGACATTCATTAACTCCTTGCGGGATCTAGGCCTGCCACCCGGGATATCCAAACTCTTTTGGATGCCCCTGCCAATGATCCTGATGGTCATTGGTGCCACGGTGGGCCTGCTGGTTCTAGTGTGGCTGGAACGCAAGATTTCTGCCGCAGCTCAGCAGCGGGTTGGTCCTGAATATGCAGGACCCCAAGGCAGCCTACAGGCAGCGGTGGATGGTCTAAAGCTCATCTTTAAAGAAGACATTATTCCGGCAAAGGCTGATTCAGCGCTTTTCACCATCGGTCCTATTTTGGTGATTCTGCCGGTCTTCATTTCCTATCTGGTCGTGCCCTTTGGCCAGAACCTCATCATCTCTGATGTGGGCTTGGGGATCTTCCTTTGGATTGCCCTGTCCAGCATTCAGCCCATTGGCTTGCTGATGTCAGGCTATGCCTCCAACAATAAGTACTCACTACTGGGCGGTCTGCGCGCGGCGGCCCAGTCGATTAGCTATGAGATTCCCCTGGCTCTAGCAGTGCTGGCCGTGGTGATGATGTCGAACTCCATGAGCACCATCGACATCGTTCAGCAGCAGTCTGGCTACGGCATTCTCGGCTGGAACGTTTGGCGTCAGCCCGTGGGCTTCGTCATCTTCTGGATTGCAGCCCTCGCGGAATGCGAACGCCTGCCCTTTGACCTTCCTGAAGCGGAGGAAGAACTGGTGGCGGGCTACCAAACCGAATACTCCGGTATGAAGTTTGCGCTCTTCTACATTGCTTCCTACGTCAACCTGTTGCTCTCCGCAATCATGGTTGCAGTTCTGTATCTGGGCGGTTGGGAGTCTCCCATTCCTTTGGATCGTTTGGCTGGATGGCTCGGTCAGCCAGAAACGAACCCCATTCTGCAGGTCATCACAGCTTCGATGGGTATCTTGATGACCCTGTTTAAGACCTATCTGTTGGTCTTCTTGGCGATTCTGATGCGCTGGACGCTACCTCGTGTGCGCATTGACCAGTTGCTCGACCTGGGCTGGAAGTTCCTCTTGCCCGTTGCTCTGGTGAACCTTTTGGTCACTGCGGCCCTCAAGATTAGCCTTCCCTTCGCCTTCGGTGGTTAGGCTTCGTTCTTCCGACCTCTCTTCTAGATTTTTCGTCGACTTCCCGACCTGGTACTGACCCATGATGAAATTCCTCAAGCAAGTCGGCGATTACGCCAAGGAAACTGTTCAGGCTGCCAAGTACATTGGCCAAGGCTTGTCGGTAACCTTTGACCATATGCAGCGTCGCTCCGTTGCAGTGCAGTATCCCTACGAAAAGCTGATTCCGTCAGAACGCTATCGCGGTCGGATTCACTATGAGTTTGATAAATGCATTGCTTGTGAAGTCTGTGTACGGGTTTGCCCCATCAACCTGCCAGTGGTGGATTGGGAATTCAACAAGGCGATGAAGAAGAAGGTGCTGAAAAACTACAGCATCGACTTTGGCGTTTGCATCTTCTGTGGCAACTGTGTGGAGTATTGCCCCACCAATTGCTTGTCCATGACTGAGGAATATGAGCTGTCGGCCTACGATCGCCACAACCTCAACTACGACAACGTGGCCTTGGGTCGCCTGCCTTATAAGCTCACCAACGATCCCATGGTGACGCCGCTGCGCGAGTTCGCTTACTTGCCTAAGGGCGTCATGGACCCCCATGACCTGCCCAAAGGCTCCCAGCGTCCGGGCCGTCGCCCCGAAGAAATAGCGGAAGAGCTGAAGGCAAAGGAAGCTTCGACGGCTAAATCTGACGATTAGGAATAAGCCTTGCTCCGGTATGGGCTTCTAGCTTGCGAAGCAATCGCGTAATCTAAATTGGGTCTTCCTGCGGGATAGCACCCGTTCACCGTCATCTTGAGGAATTTCTTGTGAATCTGGCCGAAGGCGTACAACTCGTATCGTTCATCATCCTGACGGTGATGATGCTTGGTGCTGCTCTGGCGGTGGTGCTGACTCCAAATATTGTCTATTCTGCCTTTTTGCTAGGTGCTGTCTTCTCGGCCATGGCAGGGCTTTACCTGTTGCTCAATGCCAGTTTTGTAGCGGCAGCACAGATCCTGGTTTACGTGGGCGCGATTAACGTGCTCATCTTGTTTGCCATCATGCTGGTGAACAAGCGAGAGGATTTTGCTCCGGTTAAATACGCTTGGACTCGCAAGATTGTTACCGCAGCAGTCTGTGGTGGCCTGTTCTTGTTGTTAGGCACCACGATTATTACGACGCCTTGGGCTATCGACAGCACGGCTGCGGCTGGCGATGAAGCTATCTACATTTTGGGTGAGCACTTCTTTACTGACTTCTTGCTTCCCTTCGAGCTGGTTTCGGTGTTGCTGCTTATGGCGTTAATTGGGGCGATCGTCCTGGCTCGCCGCGATATTATTCCTGATGGCGATGCTTTGGGTGATGACCTGAAGCTTCCAGAGAAGCCCAGAGAGCTCGTATCTGCCGTTGCATCTTCTGAGTCTGAGTCTAATTAGACGAGAGACATGGGTTTGGACGGTTTGAGCTTCCTGTTTGTTGACGCATTTTCTACAAAATTCTGAACGCCATGCAACTTCAGTACTTCCTTTTGGCTGCTGCCGCCCTATTCTGCATTGGCGTTTACGGCCTCGTCACAAGCCGCAATGCTGTGCGGGTGCTTATGTCCATTGAGTTGATGCTGAATGCAGTCAATCTCAACTTGATGGCATTTTCTAACTACTTGGATCCTGCGGTGATTCGTGGCCAGGTGTTTACGGTCTTTGTGATTTCCATTGCAGCTGCAGAAGCAGCAGTGGGTCTCGCAATCTTGCTATCCATCTACCGCAACCGCGATACGGTTGATATGGAGCAGTTCAACTTGCTGAAGTGGTAAGACTTGATCGCTATTGGTTCGCTGGTCTGAACGCATCCTCGGAGATCTGCCGCTGTGCAGTTGCACCATGCCATCTTGGCCTATAAGGCCAATGACGAGATAAGTAAGGCCTGCGCTGATCGCTGCGCGCGCGAATTAGAGGCTCTGGGTTGCCGGGTCATGATGGGGCCGACAGGGGCAAGGGATAATCCCTATCCTGTTTTTCTGGCTTCGGCGACTGAACCGATTGATTTAGCTATTGTTTTAGGTGGAGATGGCTCTGCCCTTGGGGCTGCGAGGCATCTCGCGCCAGAAAATATTCCCATTTTGGCTGTGAAAATGGGGGGACACTTAGGCTTTTTGACCGAGCCGTCTGAGCTCTTTCAAGATACCCAGGCAGTGTGGCGTCGCTTGCTGGAGGATCGTTATGCGGTGCAGCAGCGCATGATGCTCCAGGCAGCTTTGCAGTCGTTGCCTGATGCTCCGGCTAATGTTGCATTGCCTGAGGGAAGCGATCGCCTCCACTATGCTCTGAATGAGTTTGCGATTAAGCCAGGCTCTGCAGACCGCATGGCCACCTCTGTTTTAGAAGTGGAAGTGGATGGTGAAAAGATCGATCAGTACCATGGCGACGGGCTGCTCGTCTCAAGCCCGACAGGTTCAACGGGCTATACCGTTTCTGCGAATGGCCCCATTGTTCATCCTGGTATGGAAGCACTGGTGATGACGCCCATTTGTCCCTTAAGCCTGTCCAGTCGTCCTCTGGTGATGCCCTGTGGGTCAACGGTTCGCGTGAGACCGCTGATGGATCCAGACTTAAGCACGAAGCTTTGGATGGATGGCGTTTTAGCGACGCCGATTTGGCCGGGCTATCGGGTTGATATTCGCCGCGCGGATTTCAAGGCCAAGTTTATTGTTCTGCGGGAAACTAATTCTTTCTATCA
>CALLPZ010000139.1 GCA_938015405.1 uncultured Pseudanabaenaceae cyanobacterium | reverse complement strand
GGCTTTCCTGGCAAGATACAAACAGCCAGACGCTAGGAGCTAACCATGGATAAACCCGTCATCCTCACCATCGACGATGATCCAGCGGTGCTTCAGGCGATCGCCCGCGACCTCCGCAAGCAATATGGCGATCGCTTCCGCATTGTCCGAGCCGATTCCGGTGCGGTGGCCCTGGATGCGACCCAAAAGCTGAAATTGCGGGGCGATACCGTTGCGCTGTTCTTGGCGGACAAGCGGATGCCCGGCATGAGCGGCGTGGAATTTCTCGAACAGGCCAGCGCCATTTTCCCGACGGCCAAGCGGGCACTGCTGACGGCCTATGCCGATACCGATGCTGCGATCTCGGCCATTAACGCGGCCCGCCTCGACTACTATTTGCTGAAGCCCTGGGACCCCCCAGAGGAGAAGTTGTATCCCGTACTGGATGACTTGATTGAGGATTGGCAGGCCAGTTTTAAGCCGGAATTTAAAGGCGTAAAAGTGATTAGCGATCGCTGGTCTCCCGACTCCCACAACCTGCGCGACTTCCTCTCCCGTAACCAAATTCCCTATCGCTGGCTCGATATCGAAACTGACCAAGAAGCTCGTCAACTCGTCAGCTTGTCGGGTGAGACTGTCAGCCAGGCCAGCCATCCCTGCCTACCCCTCGTGATCAAGGCGGATGGCTCCAAGCTTGTCAGCCCCAGCGTGACTGATCTCGCCCAGGCCCTGGGCCAGACCACCGAAGCCGCGAAGCCTTTCTACGATTTGATTATTGTGGGCGGTGGCCCGGCGGGATTGGCCGCTGCTGTTTACGGTGCCTCTGAAGGTCTACGCACGGTGATGATTGAGCGTGAAGCACCAGGTGGCCAAGCGGGCACCAGCTCCCGCATCGAAAACTATCTGGGTTTTCCCGTGGGCCTCAGTGGCAGTGACTTGGCCCGTCGAGCTGTGACCCAAGCCAAACGCTTTGGCGTCGAAATCCTCACGCCCCAAGCGGGCCAGAGCCTGCGCACCGAGAATAATTACCATTTCCTAACCCTCTCCGATGGCAGCGAGATCAGCAGCCATGCCCTGATCCTAGCCCTGGGCGTGTCCTGGCGCAGACTCAATATGCCCGGCATTGAGCAGTTCACCGGGGCAGGGGTCTACTACGGTGCTGCCCAAACCGAAGCGGCTGCCTGCAAAGACGAAGAGGTCTATGTGGTCGGTGGTGCTAACTCTGCTGGCCAGGCGGCGATGTACTTCTCTAAGTTCGCCAAGCGAGTGCGCATCCTCGTTCGTGGCGAGTCCTTGACCAAGAGCATGTCCCAATACTTGATTGACCAGATCGATGGCACTGACAACATTGAAGTGCTGCCGTTCCATAGCGTGGTCGAAGCCCAGGGCAACGAGAAACTAGAGCGCATTCTAGTGAAGGATTCCCAAGCCGATGAGGTGAAGACGTTTGAGACCAATTCTCTCTTTATCTTTATTGGAGCGACGCCCAGTACTGAATGGTTGGGTGAGCAGGTGCATCGTGACCAGCGGGGCTTTATCTGCACTGGCGCAGATGTGGATGAGGCGATGGGCTGGCCATTGGAACGCGATCGCTTCCTGCTAGAAACCAATATCCCCGGCGTTTTTGCAGTGGGAGATGTGCGCCACAATTCCGTCAAGCGGGTTGCCTCGGGGGTGGGTGAAGGCTCGATTTGTGTGCAGTTTGTCCATCGGCATTTGGCCAACGTTTAGGTCACCCTGGACCATGACGAATAGCCAATGGGGAAAGTGATCACTCTCCTCGTTGGCTATGGCTCTCTAGGAGCGCTAATGTAAAATTGTTGTAGGACAAACTGACTCAGAGTGGCTCATGAGACGTCGCGCGATTCCCTTCTGACTAGAACACCACTTGAGCACCAATGACTAAGATGGCAGCCCAGGACACCAAGTAAATTGGGGTGCGCAGATAGGGGATGCCGAAAATATAGACAGCCGCGTGAAAGATGCGAGCCCAGAAGAAGGCGGCGGCGCCAGTGTTGACGATATCGCTGGTGGCCACATCACTTAATTGGGCGGCGAGGACGACTGCCACAAAGGCAGGTAAGGTTTCCACCATGTTGAGGTGGGTGCGCTGGGCGCGCTGGGCCCAAACAGGAATTTCGGGAGCTTCGGCTGGGAACCTATTGTTGGGGTAGTTGCTGATAAATGCGGGGAGTCCCCAAACAAAGAGTCGATTGAGAATGTAGGGCGTCCACAACAGGACGCAGAGCATACCACTGGCGGCTAAGTAAAATAATGTGGGTCTCATGGTTCGTTAGTCCCTGAATTTGTTGAATTTTGTTGTACTGGCATCCAACCTCAAAAGAGAGTAGATGCCAGTGCAATCAGATGCGGAGTTGAAACAGTGCTACTGAACTTGTAGTTTGGCAACGCCCAGAGGCACACCGAACTTTTCGCACCAAATGTAGACTTCGTTGTAGTCCTGAATATTGACGCTTTCAGGCACCTCATACGTCGAAGCGCCAGTTAGCGCAACAAGATGGCCTGCTTTGGTGCTGGCATC
>CALLPZ010000138.1 GCA_938015405.1 uncultured Pseudanabaenaceae cyanobacterium | reverse complement strand
CTCAGCGAATGTATCGACAGTCTGATTTATTTGATACCACTAAGGTAACATCGCTTTTTAGAGAAGCCTACATTTTTTACGTGAAGGCAGTGAGAAAAACGTAAAATTCCTGCAAAGAGTAATCCAGTTGTTTCCCAAAAGCTCCAATTCTTAAGCCATACTGCGGTTTTCTCGCGATCAAAGGATTTTGCTATTGTCCCTAATCGTTACATTTGGCTCAGATCTATGGATCGCTCTTTGCTTAAAGTAGTTCTCTCTTTCTATGTATTTTTACTGAATAGTAATTTTTGTGTACTGCTGGTGAGTCTCCGTAATCATTCTGTTATGGAGTAAGTCTCTTGGATAGGCTTAGGCGACCCAAGAAGCATGCGCTCTGAGACCCTTTGGTGGTAGGCCATTTGGCGTTTTACGGTAATGCCCCTTGATAATAAAGTTCCATAGAAAAATTAGTAGGTTCCCTCGCCTATACTCCAAAAAACGAAGGCCGGGCTCCCCACAACTTGGCATTAAGAACCGCCAACCCATTGTACTTAGAGTAGATAGTTTCGCTAGGATAGCTTCCCGCTTTTCTTGTGGCGCCTAGCGACAATATTACGAGGTTCCTAACTTTTCTAGCTTTCCTGACTATTGCGTTCGCATTCTTTAGAATTACCCAATCAATGAAATTCGATTTCGCTGTTATTGCATTGTGCACAAAATATGCAATTTTTGGAAGTAGGTAGATGGTTTAACTTCTTTGTTTATTATCAAACCTCTCTTACCTCTCTTAAGACAATCTGGCCCTCTCTAAATCCCTTTCCCCCAGCCCTTGGCCTAAAGATGGGGAAATATCCAGAAGCCTCAACATACCTTTCCCGATAGAGCCCCTGTTCTAAGGATGGGTAAGGGGAGAAATATCCAGCAGCTCCAATGCTCCGCCTAATTCCCCTTGTTCCTCATTTTGAGCCAAAGGGCTTGGGGATGGAGACGAACTTGCATTCGCGTAAAAGGCTATGGGCGTTGAAACTCCATATCACTGCGCCTGCTACCTGAAGACTCGACAGATGATTGCTGTTCTAAGCGATGTGGCCATGGCTATCTTCTTCATTGCCAAAGCATCACGCGGCTGCGGGGGCCAAAATTGCTCGGCTGCGCTTCTGCTTGGGGCTGGCGTGATTCCTGCAGCAACACATAATCTGTGGCCGTTATCTCTGAAGCACTGACCACTGCAGCGATCGCAGGCAAGCTCGGTGTCGGCAATGTCGGCAATGTCGGCGATGTCGGCGGCGAAACTGGCGCACTGGGAGTCACAGACGTGGTCGGCGTAACAGGTGTTGTTGGCGTAACAGGCGTGGTTGGTGTCGCAGGCGTGGTCGGCGTCACAGGCGACAATCCACTGGGCACCGTCACCCGCAATTGCACCGGCATATCCTGAAAGGTGAACGAATCCACCGTTGGCGTTGGCAGCAATTGAGGAGTGGCTGCAAAATTGTAGTGAGACTGGAAATCAAAAACCGTGGGGCTGGTGCCGCCGTCGCGATCGCTATACCTCGGCCCCTGTCCCCGAATATCAAACGTGCCCTGATACTGTTCCCCCGTTGCCGGATCCGTTGCCGTGCCCGTATAGGTGCCCAGCACCACAAATTCATCCTGAATCGTGCCATTGAAAAACACGGGCTCTGCTCGATGATTGCAGCAAACCGCCGAGTCCAATTGGCCATCGGACAGCACGGGGGAGGTTAACGTGCCTGCAATTCCCACCACGGGGATACCGCGAAAATCGACAAAAAAGGTACCATCATCGGCCATTCTGACCAGGTTGGGATCTGGGGCGATATAAACCGGATTGGTGGTGCCAACGCGGAAATAGCGGCCCTGGGCATCGACCTCAATTCGGGTCGTACCTCGGTTGAAGTTGGGGTTGATATCTGGTGGAACAACCGTGCCCGAGACTAAGCCGCTGCTGTTGATGGTGACCTGAGCCTGGACGGTCTGAGACATGGGGAAGGCGATCGCAGCCAAAGCCGTCGCAGAAGCCAGAGAGGCAACGATGAGATTTTGAGTTGTATTAACCACTGATTGCCTCTGTGTTACTGCTAATGGTTTTTCGGCGATTTAGAATGGAGATGGAATGAGCTTAGCTAAAGCCGTGGGTTGGACGGAGTCAAAACCCAGGATTCTCTAGAACCGAAACGTCGTTCGCATTGCCCCTACCACTAGCGTATCGTTATCCGCATTGTGATTGGGATTTCTCACTACTACAATGCCCGGGGTCAGGCTAATGTTCTCATTCAGCTGTGCTCGATAAAAGGCTTCGAGGTGCAGGGCGGTGTCCTCTCTGCCCCCTCGCCCGCCGCCATCGCTAAACTCTGGAAAATTAAAGCCTACGGGTAAATTGCTTGAGGTGATCTTGGGCGGTTGTCCCACCAACAAGCCTAAGGCACTGCCCTGTCGAAAGAGGTCATTGACCTGGGCAAAGCCCATCCAGTTTGTTGTCTGCACCGTGCCGGAGAGGCTGGTTGGGGTTGAGCTGGTCCAGCCGCCCCATCCCCCTAAGATCAGCTTGCGGCTGGCTCGCCAGGCTGCGCTGGCACCCACCGCATGGGTGCGAAAACTGCTGCTATCGGTTGCGAATGGTGACAGGACCTGGGCATCGCCAATGCCAGTACCTAGGGAGCCGTTTGGACTGTAGGAATGGAGGTAGTGCAGGCCTAAGTCTGCCTGTCTGCCCAGGCCTGCGGATACCTGGCCGCCTGCTACATATCCACCATTGAACAAGCCCACATCATTACCAGCTTGATTGGGGGAAGTTGCGCTGTAAACTCCCTGGAGGCTAACGTTGCGAGACAGCTGCCAGTCAAAGCCCGCTCCACCAGTTCCAGCGCCGAGTTCCAAAATGGGATTCCGCTGGCCTAGGCGAGAGAGGGCACCATCGCCGCTGCCTTCCAAGGGGCTGATGCCGCGAAAGGTGTTGGTGGGATTGACCCCTACGGCACCGACCACTAGGCCTAGGCTGGGGGTGGCTGAAAATCGGTAGGAGAGGTCGCTAAGCACGAGCTGATTATCGGTGTCACCCTCGTAGCTCAAGCGTCCCATATTGGTGAATTGGGTCGAAGCCGTGGCGGCAATGTTGCCTGCTTGGAGACTGGTGAGCAGGAGGTCATTGCCTCGAAAAGAACTGGCTAAGGTGAGTTCGGCACTGCCGCCTAGACTGACTTCCCCTGCGCCACTGCGCTCTGGAACGCCATCGACGGGGAACAGGTCTACATCATTATTGTTGCTGCCTCGTAGCCCAAAGATAGTTTGGCCATAGAGCCTAGTGGTGGTGGAGAATTGCTGGGCCTCTAAGTCTGCTTGGCGCTGCTCTAGGCTCATGGTGCGATCGCGCACTTGCCCCAGCTCCACCTCAAATTGCTCCGCCAACTGCTGGGCAACGGCTAAGTCTTCCCGAACCGCGAAGTCACCCTCTGCCCCTGCAATGGGTAATAGCTCGGTGACCCGCTCC
>CALLPZ010000137.1 GCA_938015405.1 uncultured Pseudanabaenaceae cyanobacterium | reverse complement strand
GTGATGCTGCATTGCCTCCAACGATGAAGCATATTTGGGAGGAGGATGAGATTGTTCGTTCTGCCAAGCAGTTAGCGCAGTTCTTTAATGGTGAAGTGGTGCGGGAAGAGGTGCAGGTCGGTGATATTTCAACCCAGGTACCACAAGAAGATGGCTCGAAGCTCCAGGAAGTTGTTGTTGAGGCTGTGGCGATGGTTGCACCGCAAGCTTCTTCTGAAATGGCTTCTTCTGAGCCAGCTCCTGCCATCAGTCCAGCCCCTGCTGTTGCCCAAACTGTTCATGGCTCACCCGTTGCCCAGGAATTGCATGCCCCTGTGATGCAACCCGCTGTGAAATCTGCCTCTTCTGCAATGTCATCCCAGGACGATCCAGCAGCTATTCCTGATGATGATGACGATGTTCCGTTCTAGACAGATAGCTTTGCCAGTCCGGGGTCGATAGATACCCATAAGAAAGGCCCCTAGCCGGAGCCAGGAGCCAATTGAGTCAGGGTGCATCTACCACTTATGTATACTTTCTGACTTGGCCTAATCCGGAGTCTTAGAGAATTAAGTTTTTCCTTCTCTATTTCGATTGATGCTATGGCGGGATTTACAGCAATGGCCTGCCTCATCATGAGATTGGTTTGCTGTCTCATTGTCTAGCATTTCTAGGTTGAATCGGTCCCCATGCTTGCCAATCAGATGAATCAGGGCAAAAAATAAGAAAGGCCCTTAGCCGGAGCCAAGAGCCGATTGAGTCAGGGTGCATCTACCACTTATAAGTACTTTTAGAATTGGTTTAATCCGGAAGATCTTATGATTATTTTCTGGTTTAGAAATAATGTGGTTGACAGACAATTCTGAAATAAGAAAGGCCCTTAGCCGGAGCTAAGAGCCAATTGAGTCAGGGTGCATCTACCACTTATGAATACTTCTTAAGTTGGCCTTGTCCGGAGACTTCGGTGAGTGATTTTTGATCTTTGAATTATGTGATTTGGAGACAAGATTTAAAAGAAGAAAGGCCCTTGACCGGAGCCAAGAGCCAATTGAGTCAGGGTGCATCTACCATCTATACCTACTGCTTAAAAACCTCCTTTCAGGAGCGGTTTGAGAAGTTGGGTGAGTTCGCGGACATAATCTAAATATGGATTATGACAGCTGCTAGTTTGTACTGAGGGATGGGGGATAAGGAGATTTTTATGGTTGTATTGATCCTGGCTCCGCCTGGATTTTACTGCCGGTTTTGTTCCATCTCTGCTTGAAATAGAGTTTGATTCGTTGTAATTGGCTCGTCGAAACTGAAGGATGAGATTCTCTGTCTCTTTTCTTTCGATTTTAGTCACATTGAATAAATCTTAGTAAACCTAGAGACTTTTAATATGTTTCTGTTTTTGGTGAAAATAGCTATGAGCTAATCCACCTTGAATTCATTCAAGGTTATAAGAGTTTGCCAGCTGCCTATGATCTCTAAAGACTGTAATGAGGCTGGATAAAATAATTGGGTCGCTTTTAAATCAATCTTTGTAAGGAAGTCCCCAGCCGAAGCCAGGGACGATTGAGTCAGGGTGCATCTACCAATTAAAACTACTGCTTTCCTATGGGGAGTCAGGACTGTTTTGAATTGTCTCGTGTATATACGGTGTGATGCTGATCTTGCTCTATTCCTGCCTTATAAAGTCTCGTAAATTCCACGATTAAGATTGAGGGGATCTGTCCATCTGTGAGGTTTACCTCTTCGGTGGGAGTGAATGAGAATACCTTGTATGGACTGGGGCGAGTCAGAAATCGTCACTGCCTAACTCGCTCTAGATTTTGAGTCTTGCAGTTCCACTTTGCTATCAATTGCTTTGGGGAAAATATGAAAGGTGCTTTGGGCTGTTGAGGCAGTACTGGGCTGAATCTACGACTGCACCACAGACAAGTTGATATCGCCTATCCACGGCGTTTGAATTGAGGCTTCGTTAGCTTCTTTCAAATATCGTTTCTACTGATTTGACCGTGGCAAGCGTAGGAGAGAGCAGAAAAATAGAAAAAGCCCTGCCTCAAACATCTGTCTGAGGCAGGGCTTTTCAATAAAATGTGGGACGTTGCGATCGCCCCATCTCATCGAGCTTTAACCAACCTTAGAGGTCCTGAGCACGCTGGTAGTACAGCTTGCTGCCTTCATCAGAGACAAAGTGGCAGCGCAGGTAGGATTTGAGGAATCCTTTGATGATGGGCTGATCAGACTTGCGGTAATGCTCACCCAGCACCGGCTTAATGGCTTCAGTGGCGGTCTTGAGATGGTAGTGGGGGATGCTCAAGAAAATGTGGTGAGCCACATGGGTGCCGATGTTGTGGTGAATGCTGTTGAACAGGCCATAGTCACGGTCAATCGTGGAAACAGCACCCTTGAGGAAGTACCAATCCGTACCGCGATACCAAGGAATGTCATCTTCGGTGTGGTGTAGGAAGGTGACGAGGTCCAACCAGACGACAAATACCAAATAAGGCATGACGTAGTAGTTGATGACTGCCAAAATGCCGTACTGGAAGGCTGCAACTGCGAGCAAACCCACCATGGCAGACCACCAGAGGGTGCTGGTGATGACCATGTTGCGCTCAGAAGGACGGAAGACATCACTGCCGGGCAGGAAGTGAGAGCCCTTGCGACCGGGAGAACGCATGAAGAGATAAATCGGGTAGGCCAGCAGGACCAACGGCAGCTTGAAGCGTACGAGCTTCTCGGGCCAGTTCATGGCTTCGTACATGGACTGGGTGAGGGGATACCAGCTCTCATCCGTTTCAATGTTGCCAGTGTTGGCATGGTGGGTGCGATGGCTAATGCGCCAGCCATGGAACGGCACCAGGATGAAGGAGTGGGAAATGTGGCCAATCAAATTGTTGAGCCAGCGGTACTGAGAAAAAGACCCATGGCCGCAGTCATGACCCACCACGAACAAGGCCCAAAACATCGTGCCTTGGACAAACCAGAAGATGGGAAAGAGCCACCACTGGTTGATTGCAGCTGCAGCCCAGTAGAGACCCGCAACAATGCCGCAGTCTAGGAAAAAGTAGGCCAGGGAACGAAGGGCAGAAGGCCGGAAGCAATGCTCAGGAATCGCAGAGCGAACGTCCTGGAGCGTAAACGGGAGAACCTCCCGCGGTGATCCAGCCGGTGGAGCAGTAGATTGTGTTTGCACGTAAGATCCTGCTGTAGGCGAAAACTCGCCTGAATCGAAACAACAGCGTTCATCGTCTCACACATTTCTTAATAATGCTTTGGGGATCATGCCCAGAAGTTGAAGGGCTCTAAGCCCCGTTGGCTTAGAAGGGGCTGTCTTAAATTGAGATATTGAGGCGATTTGAGAGTGAGGATTGACCCATGCCGAAGGGCGCTTGCTTGGCGATCGCGGCGGGGTTACTTCGCAGGCAAGTGAATTACCTGCCAGAAACGGTTACAGCATGTTATTTTTGTGAGGTTGTCAAAAACTCACACATCCAGGATTTCGGGTGGCTCAGTAACTGGAACAGGCTAATTGGCTTTTGTTTTCAGCTCAGGATTTCATCTCCTGCTTACTGGCACAGCTCCCTGGATGGAGGTCTAACCCGAAAAAGGAGATCGTTATCATGCCCGTAGTTTCTCTTGCTCAGATGATGGAGGCAGGTGTCCACTTTGGCCACCAGACCCGTCGTTGGAACCCCAAGATGGGGAAATACATCTACACCTCCCGCAACGGTGTACATATCATTGACTTGGTGCAGACCGCCCAGTTGATTGATAGCGCTTACAAATATGTGCGCAACAGCTCTGACAAAGGCAAGAACTTCTTGTTTGTTGGAACCAAGCGTCAAGCTGCAAACATCATTGCCGAAGAAGCTAGCCGTTGTGGTGCTTACTACGTGAACCAGCGTTGGTTGGGCGGTATGCTGACCAACTGGTCCACGATTAAGACCCGTGTGGATCGTCTCAAGGATCTTGAACGCATGGAAGCCAGCGGCGAGATTGCTCGTCGTCCTAAGAAGGAAGCTTCTGTGTTGCGTCGTGAACTTGAGCGCTTGCAGAAGTACCTGGGCGGCATAAAGAACATGCGTCGTTTGCCTGACGCAGTGGTCATCATTGACCAAAAGCGTGAGTACAACGCCATTCTGGAATGCCAGAAGCTTGGGATTCCCATCATCTCCCTGTTGGATACCAACTGCGATCCTGACTTGGCGGATATCAAGATTCCTGCCAACGATGACGCCATTCGTTCCATCAAGTTGCTGATTGGTAAGTTGGCTGACGCTATCTATGAAGGTCGTCATGGTCAACTAGAGCCACAGCAAGAGCAGGCCTACACAGAATATGCAGAGGCAGAGCCTGCTGCAGAGGCAGAGGAGGCAGTGCCTTCTGCTGAAGAGGCGGCTCCTGATGCGGAAGCAGCACCTTCTGCTGAAGAAGCGGCACCCGACCCTGAAGCGGCTCCTGATGCAGAGGCATAACGCTTCTCCTTGAATTCAGTGGGTTGCATTTGATCGGTCTGGGCTCCGAATTTCGGGGCCCAGACTAGCGTTAGAGCCATAACGCTGCTTTTAATAACATTCAAAATTTGCCTGGAGGGACGCAGAGATGGCCGGAAAAAAAGGTAAGGGAAAAGGCAAGGGCGCTAGCAAGGCTAAGCAGGCTGCACCAGCTGCTGCAAAGGCTGAGACCAAGGCTCCTGAAGCTGCTGCCAAAGCTGCTCCTGAGGCTGCTAAAGCCCCTGAAGCCGGTAAGATTTCTGCCAAGTTGGTCAAAGAGCTGCGCGACAAGACGGGCGCAGGCATGATGGACTGCAAGAAGGCTCTTAAAGAGACCGGCGGTGACATCGAAAAGGCCAACATCTGGTTGCGTGAAAAAGGCATTGCTTCTGCAGGCAAGAAGAGCGGTCGCGTTGCGGCTGAGGGCCTGGTAGATAGCTACATTCATACCGGTGGCCGCGTGGGTGTGTTGGTTGAAGTTAATTGCGAAACCGACTTTGTAGCCCGTGGTGATAAGTTCCAGGAGCTCGTTCGCAACATTGCTATGCAGGTTGCGGCTTGCCCCAATGTCGAATACATCACCACAGCCGATGTGCCCCAGGGTGACATTGAGCAGGAGAAGGCGATCGAGATGGGCCGCGAGGACATCGCTAGCAAGCCTGAGAAGATGCGTGAGCAAATCGTCAATGGTCGTATTGCCAAGCGTCTGAAGGAGCTTGCTCTGATGGACCAGCCCTACATTCGCGATCAGAGCATCACGGTGGAAGAGCTCGTCAAGCAAGGTGTGGCAGAGCTGGGTGAGAACATTCAGATCCGTCGTTTCCAACGCTTTGTTCTGGGTGAAGGCATCGAGAAGAAGGAAGAGGACTTTGCGGCTGAGGTGGCTGCTGCCTCGGGTAAGTCGTAAACTGGGGATCTGCCCTGGAACTGCATCTGACCTTTGATTGACGCTAGGCCCCCATTCAAAGGCTAGCAAAGTCGCTCAAACGTTCCCAGGCTCATCTCTGTCTGGGAACGTTTGTTTTTATATGGCTGATCTTCGCCCCCACAAAAGCTCATGGCTATGACCGCTGCGCAAATTGCCCAGGAACTGCAGGCTCTAGAGTCTAAAACAACAACCTGCGCGAAGCAGTTGCGAGAGCTGTATCAGCGCTATCTAGCAGAATTGAGCAATACTGCGTCTCAACAGTTGATGTCGGTGTGTTATCACCTCTGTACGGAGAGTTTCCCTGAGGCCTTTTTGGGGCTTTCCCCCAGCGAACGCCAGGCTTTGCAGGGTAAAGTGCGTGAACAAGGAAATAAGTTGCGTGAGCATCTGTCTTTGGACGGCTTGTTGTTGCCAGATGTCGGAGATTTAGAAGAAGGCCAGCCCCCCAGAATTGCCGTGATTAAGGCGGAATTGACGGGAGATGACCTTGAAGTTATTACCAACGCACTGGATGAGGATAATGGCGATCGCATCCTGGCGCTGTTGCGGGAAAAGGATATCGAGTTGCCGTTCGATTTGGAAGCGGTCATGCAGCAGCGGCTCAAGCCAGAAGCAGTGGATGATGATTCGGAGTCCGTTGCTAAGGTTTCGGACTCAGAGAAGTCTGGGCTTCAGGATAGCGTTGAGGAAGCGGAGCCAGGTGATGGTGAGCCTGATGATGTGGAGCCCTTGACTGATTCTGACTCAGCAGAGCTTGAAACGTCTGTAGTGGCGGTCGAGCCTGAGGCTGGGGAAGCGCCTGGTAGTGCATCGGAGCTTGCCAATGAGGCTGATGGAGTAGCGGTGGACCGCGAGCCGTCAGGTGTGGTGGAGGCTTCTGTCGATGCTCAATCTGTATCGGGTGAAGTTGCTGAAGCAATTGATTCTGCTTCGTCCAGTGGTGGTCGTTCCTTGGGAAGACGCTTTCTGGAAGATATTTTGTCGAGACGGGCGTTGGATCGGCGGAGGAGTGGGGAAAATGAGATTGTTGGTGTCGCTGGTGAGGGGAGTCTTCGGATTGAGAGTGAAGCTCCGGTTGTCTCTGAAGAAGACGGCGATCGCGCTACACAGTTGGAGTCCACGCTTGAGGAGGACGAAATTGATCTGCAAGATAATTTTGACGACAATAATGGATTTGACCCGAACTTTGAGCCACCTCCAGCAGAAGACCGCTACGAGCCCACGCCGCTCAAGTCCAGCGATAAGTTAGATATTTCCCCTGGAGTACTGGCGAGTGCGTTAGCTGCAGAAGGGGACGATGAGCGCCGGGGGATGCTGATGCGTCCGAGCCCCTACGATGGCACGACGGAGTTGAGTGATGAAGCACTGCGGGATCCTTTTGCTTTGATTCGTTGGGTGGAGCGGATGGAGCGGGGGATTTCCCAGCGCCTGCGCCAAAGCTCCCAGCGCACGACTCGCAGCTTGGAAAAGTCTCGCATTCTCAATAATGAGCTACCTGATGGTTTGCTAGAAGCAGCGGTGCGACCTGATGGGGACCATGAGGATGATTCTGATGGCAGTATGCCCCATGTGCTGAGGCTTAAATTGAATGCGGCGGGCAAGGAGGGACGGCCTCGGAAGGGCAAGTCCATTCGCATTGTGGCGATTTATCTACGTCTAAGCGAGATTGAATTTGCGACGCCAGGGGTGATGGCTTGGCGGAATCAGTTGCGTAACCAAGTTAAGCAGTTGCGGCGGTTGTCTAAGGAGTACAAAGACTGTAAACATGCCCAGGATGTCGTGAAGGCTCAGGAGCTGTGGCGTCGTGGCTGGGTTGAATGATGGGGGAGGCTTGTGTTTCCTTCAGCGCGAGGGGGGAGCTGAGATCGGCGCTTGGCGTTTCTCGCATTCTTTTGACTGAAGTTGTTGCAACCTATCTTTGAGGAGGTGCTTGGCTAAAGAGGCTGACGGTAGATTGATGGGTGATTCCTGGGTCTGCTGGCGAAGCAATTGCCAAGTGATCGCCCTTGCCGCTAAATATGGTCTGCCCTACCAAAACATCTAGGGGAATAACGGAACCTAGTTGGGT
>CALLPZ010000136.1 GCA_938015405.1 uncultured Pseudanabaenaceae cyanobacterium | reverse complement strand
GGGAGATTTGGCCTGGAATAACATCAGTAAACTTTTTTCTCAAAACACTGAGCAACCCCAAGAAACTCAGCCCTCCACTGCACAATACAGGGATGATTGCCTAGAGAACCTAATCCCCATGGACCGCAGAACTTTCCTATCTTGGGCAGGCCTTGGTGCCGTTGCCACATCTTTTCCCATTGCCCTTGCAGCTTGCTCTTCCCAAGAATCCGCAAGCAGTGGGGATCCCTGTGCCGCCGATCCTTGCGCAGCGGATCCTTGCGCGGCAGATCCCTGTGCCGCTGACCCCTGTGCCGCTGCTGCTGCAAGTGGCTTCGTTGCCGTGGGCTCCGTTGCCGACCTAGAAGGCGGTGGCTCCATTGCCGATGGCAAATTTGCAGGCGGCTCCGGCAAACTCATCGTCTTCAAAGATGGTGAAAACGTCGTCGCCCTAGATGCCAAATGCAACCACGCGGGCTGCGCTGTGAACTGGGAAGGCAGCGAACTCGTCTGCCCCTGCCACGACTCCAAATTTGCACCAGACGGAAGCCTCATCAGCGGCCCCGCCACCGAAGGGCTCCCTCCCTTCGAAGTCAAAGTCGAAGGCGATCAAGTCCTCGTCAAAACCACCTAAAACAGAGTGAAGAAGTGGGGGCGCACAATCATGCGTCCCCACAGAAGATTCAAGATTGAGTCATGGGGAAGGAGATGCTCCACAGTCACCCAATATCCGATTCCCCCTAATCATCATCACCATCCACAGGCAGCAAAGAGCCACTATCCAAATCATCGTCATTCCCAGCTAGGATCAGCCGACAGCGACCAATATGGTGCTGCAACACCGGATCCTGGGGGCAATCCTCCACACAGTCCATGAATTGGGCCAATGCCTCCCGCACTTCTCCCCGATGGAACAGCACCACCGCTGCTTCAAACCCCTCACGGCAAGAACGCTTCGCAGCTCGCGTCTCTGGGGAGTCCCCGTCAAACACCTCATAAACATCGACATACTTGGACTTGCCCTTCACCCGCACCCGGTCGATGCGACGGATCTCAAACTTCTCAGGCGCAGTCAGGGCATGGAGAGTGCGATCGCTAATCAATAAAGGAACCCCATAGCGCTTCGTCAATCCCTCCATTCGCGACGCAACATTCACCTCATCGCCAATCACCGTGCCATCAATACGATTGGCTCCCCCAACGGTGCCCAGCATCATCGTCCCCGTATTGATGCCTAAACCAATGGCAATCTTCATGTAGCCCTGGGACACCCGTTCCGCGTTGTAGCCCGCCAAGCAATCAAACATCGCGAGAGCTGCACAGACCGCATCATCGGCAGAGCGATCGAACAGGGCCATAATCGCATCGCCAATGTACTTATCAATAAAGCCATGGTTACCTGTAATCGCAGGCTCCATTCGCGATAAATAACCATTGATAAAGCGGAAATTATCCTCCGGCGTCATGCGCTCACTCAGGGTCGTGAAATCCCGAATATCCGCAAACAAGATCGACATCTGCTGACGCACCTGATCCCCCGCCTCAATATCGAGGATGCTGTCCTTATCCAATAGCTCCAAAAACTGACGAGGCACAAAGCGATTCATCGCCAGGCTCATATTGGCCAAGTACAAGTGGGTGCGCAATCTCGCGAGCAGCTCCTGCTTACGAATCGGCTTGGTCAAATAATCATTGGCCCCTTCCTTAAGACCTTCCACTACGTCTGCCACCTGGGTCTTAGCCGTCAGCATCAGCACCGGCAACTCATTGGCTGGAAAGCGCTTACGAATTTCTTGGCACACTTCATAGCCGGTCATCTCCGGCATCATCACATCCAAGAGCACCAGATCCGGGGGAGTCTCAGTCTCCAGCAAGGCCAAAGCCTCACGGCCACTCCCAGCTTGGGCAATATCGTAATGCTCCAAACTGAGATGATTCACTAACACCTGAAGGTTGACCGGCTCATCATCCACGATCAGAATTTTGAATCGCCCCAAAGCCTCATTCGGCGAGGCCAAATCCTCACCAGACATTACCTTGTCGGCAGATGCATCTGCCGGATAGCTCCCTTCAGCTCGTGGCGAAGGCGATGAAGCAGACAAAAGGGCAGCAGCAGTCGGAAACTGAGGACTCAATTCCACCACTGGCTCGATTGCCCCACCGGGGTCCTGCCAATCCTTTGGGCTAAGGGGCAACGTAAATCGAAACTGTGACCCTTCCCCCTGGATAGAACTTACGGTCAACTTCCCCCCATGGAGCTCCACCAGTTGCTTGGTCACTGCGAGGCCCAAACCTGTGCCTCCATAGCGACGAGCCGTGGAACCATCCCCCTGCTCAAAGGAGCGGAAAATCAGCTCCAACTTCTCCTGAGCAATCCCAATTCCAGTATCCGCAATGGTGATTTGAACCTGTCCCGCAGTCTCGCCATCTTCAGCAGACTGATCATCCGGCTCATCCAGTAAGCGGGCCAACAACGTGACTGATCCCTGGGGCGTGAACTTAATCGCATTACCGATCAAGTTATAGAGGATCTGCTGCAATCGGCTGGCATCGGCATAGACCAAGGGCAAATCCATGGGAATGCCATTGACGATTTCCAATTTTTTTTTTGAAGGCAGCGATGCCTGACTCAAGGTCACAATCAGATCCACCATGGTCCGCAGGCGCACGGGCCGTAGCTGCAGCTCAATGCGATCGTGGCGCAACTGGGAGAAGTCCAAAATGTCATTGACTAAATTAGAGAGCCGTCGACCGCTCTGGGCAATCAAGCTCAGATTCTCCTCTTGATCCATGGAGATAGGACCAGCAATGCCATCCAGCATGGACTCAGCCAGGCCAATCATGCCGTTCAGCGGCGTACGAATTTCGTGGGACGTATTGGCCAAGAACTGATCTTTAACCGAATCCATCCGAATCAGCTCAGCATTAGCCCGAGATAACTCTTCTGTGCGTTCTTCCACAAGCTGCTCTAGCTGAGCATTAAACCGCTTGAGCTGCTGAGCATAGTCATCGACCCGAGCCATGACCTGGTTATAGCGACGGGCAATTTTCCCAACTTCGGTATAGGGCTGCTCCGGCACTCTCAGACTAAAGTCTTGGGTCCGCGCCTGCTCATCCATCACCCGAAACAGGTCATAGACTTCAGTTTTCGCACCATGCTCGGACACATTGAGACCAAGCTCCTCTTCCTCAACAGTGACTCGCAGGGGCGTAATCCGATTAATGATTCGCAGAATCAAATAGCTCACTCCAAAGGCCCAGGCAAAGCAAACAGCCACGCCGATAAGTTGCACGCCCAACTGCTGATAGCGAGTTAACCCAGTATTCAAAATCTCCAACTCGCCAAACAGCGCCACGGAGATCGTCCCCCAAGCACCGCAGGCGCCATGGATCGCCACCGCATCGACCCCATCATCCACATGCCAGCGGTTTAACCAATAGGTCGCCAAGACCATGACAGCTCCACCGATCGCCCCAATCAAGGCTGCCCGAGGCGTCGAGACCGCATTACAACCTGCCGTAATCGAGACCAGACCTGCTAAGGAGCCATTAATCATGGTCTCCACCTGGGGCATCTTGGTGTAGTACCAGCCCAGGGCTCCCGCAGAGAGCAAGCCCGTTGCCCCCGCCAGGATCGTCTGAACAATCACGCGAGGGATTTGGTCATCAAACGAGAGAGTACTGCCACCGTTGAAGCCCATCCAGCCCAGCCACAGCAACATACAGCCCAGCACCGACAGGGGCACATCAGAGCCATTGATTTGATGGGATTGACCATCGGGCCCGTAGCGCCCAGTGCGGGGGCCAACCACCAGCAACGCAGCCAGGGCAACCCAGCCCCCTACGCTGTGAACCACCGTGGATCCTGCGAAATCAGAAAAGCCCAGGGTCTGGAGCCAACCGATCGAGCCTGCCCCTGCTCCCAAATTCTCAATGCCATTCCAAGCCCAATGCCCAAACATGGGGTAAATCAAGCCTGAAATCATCAGGCATACCCAGAGGTAGAGGCTATAACGAACTCGCTCCGACACCGCTCCCGACACAATCGTCGTTGCAGTGCCACAAAACATGGCTTGGAAGAGAAAGAAAGCTGCCAGTCGAGATGAGTCAGCTAGTTCTGGCCAAAAGTGGGATGTCCCGATCCAGCCCCACTGAGTTGCACCGAACATCACAGCAAAACCAAAAACCCAGAAAACCATCACCGAAATGGCGAAATCCGTTAAGTTTTTGATCGCGACATTAATACTATTTTTAGAGCGCGTTAACCCAGACTCCAAACACATGAAGCCAGGCTGCATCAAGAAAACGAGTCCGGAGCAGCCAACGAGCCAAGCAACATCAAGCTCCAATTTCACAATCCCAATCACCGCTCCAAGCATTGCTATGCAGACCTAGAAATTTAAGGCAAAAGGCACCCTACCCCAATCAATGGAGGGTTAATAAAAGCACCATTAGGCCCTAATCTCTACCTGCAATCTCAACATCTTAGGGGACCTCGTTCCCCGGAAGAACAGATTGCAAATAACGAATAGATCTAAGACAAAACTCGAATATCAAGATTATACCGCCATTGGGTAGTCGCTCTGGGCCAGGCAATGCTTGACAAACCTTACATTTCAGCCCGCCAAAAACCTACTCTTTCACTTCATCCCCAGTCGGATGAAAGTAGCTATAGATTTGCTGGGCGCGCTTGAGACCGATGCCAGGCACTTCAATCAGCTGTTCGACGGTGGCGATGCGGATGAATTCGACGGAGCGGAAGTGGGCTAGGAGCTCTTTTTGGCGGGCGTGACCTAGGCCGGGGATGTCATCCAGGCGCGATCGCACCTGCTGTTCACTACGCTGCTGCCGGTGGAAACTCACAGCAAAGCGGTGGGCCTCATCCCGCAAACGCCGTAAAAGCTGAACCCCAGGCTGATCCTTATCGGTTGGCAAAGACTTCTTTTCACCCGGCAAGAAGATCTCCTCCTCCCGCTTAGCCAAACTGCAAATATTCAAATCCTCCAGCAGATTCAACTCCTGAAGCACTTCTACCACTGCCGAAAGCTGGCCCTTGCCACCATCAATCATCACCAGGTCTGGCCAATCGGCTAGGTCACCTGGATTCAACATGCTGGAAGCCCTGGCTTCGCTGGTTTTCAGCTCAGCCCCAGCAGCCTTCGCCGCCGCATGGCGACGGAAGCGGCGGCGAATGACTTCTTGCATGGAGGCAAAGTCATCAGAGTGGCCTACCTTTATATCTGGGTTGCGAATTTTATAGCGACGGTAATGCTGCTTGGCCGCCATGCCATCGATAAATACAACCTGGGAGGCCACAGCATTGGAGCCCTGGATATGGGAGATGTCGTAACCTTCAATGCGGCGGGGTTGCTCTGGCAAGTCTAAGATTGCTGCCAAATCATCCACGGCCTGCATATTGCGAGCAGCGGCCTGCTGCACCCGCGCTAGCTCAAACTCCGCATTGCGTTCCACCATTTCCACTAAGCCCGCCTTGGTTTGGCGCTGGGGCTGGAAGATTTTCACTTTGCGCTTGCGTCGTTCCTTGAGGCCCACTTCTAGCAGTTCGGTTTCGGGCAGCTCATGTTGCACCAGAATCTCAGGGGGGATCTCCACGGGATCAACATGGGAGTAATGCTCCTCTAGGACTCGCTGCAAAATTGCGCCAGGGGAATTGGATTGGGCATCGGCAATAAAGCCGAGGCGACCGACCAGGCGACCGGCCCGCACTTGGAACAGCTGGATGCAGGCATGTTCATCATCAGCAGCTAGAGCGATCGCATCCCGAGAAACCGACCCATCGGCCATGGCCACCTTCTGGTCCGCCCCCATCTTCTCCAGCCCCTTGATGCTGTCCCGCAGCTCTGCCGCCAGCTCAAAATTCTCCCGCTCCGCCGCCGCCATCATTTGCTCAGTCAAGGCTTCGGATAGCTCCGTCGTCCGCCCCTGGAAGATCATCGCCACCTTGCGCATGGTCTTGTGATATTCCTCCGGCGTGATCAGCTCTTGGCAGACGCCGGGACAGCGGCCCATGTCGTAGTTGAGGCAGGGGCGATCTTTATGGACGGGCTTGCGCTTTTGTCGCAGGGGGAAGAGGCGTTTAACGTGGAAGAGGGTGCTGCGCAGGAGGCCGGTGTCCACGTAGGGGCCATAGTAGCGATCGCGAGCAGCCCCGCTTTTCCGTCGCTTGCGAGTAATGAAAATGCGGGGGTAGTCCTCGGACCAGGTGATGCAGAGGTAGGGGTATTTTTTATCGTCTTTGAGGAGGGTGTTGTAGGGGGGCTGGTGGCGTTTGATTAGGCTGGCTTCGAGGGCGAGGGATTCGGATTCGGTGTCGGTGACGATGAATTCGATTTCACAGACGAGGCGGACCATCATCTCGATTTTGGGGGCGAGCTGGCGGCCTTCGCGGAAGTAGGAGCGGACGCGGGAGCGGAGTTTTTTGGATTTGCCGATGTAGAGGATGTTGTCGTCGCGATCGCGCATGAAGTAGCAGCCCGGCTCGGGCGGGATCTCTTTCAGGCGCTCCTCTAGTTTTTCGGGGCGTTTGAGCAGGGGGAGGCGATCGTCGCTGGGGCGATCGGGGTTGGCGGGCAGCTGAGGATGAAGCTGGCTTTCCCCTTGGGGCTGTTTTTCGGTTGGGGAGGTCGCTTCGGTTGGGCTCACAACTGACTCGGCTTGGCTATCTTAGTCCATGATATTTTGCGATCGCATCGACCGGGAAAACCCTTGCAAACTGTTGTACAAGTCTCTCCGGAACGCTCGCCTAAACTGCATCCCCATCCTGCTGGGATTCTGAAGGCAGCTTCACGCCTCGATAGAGTGCTTCAATCTTGCAACTCACGCCTAAGCTGGTGAACTCCACCACGTCTCCCGCTTGATACACCTGTAGCTCCCAACGGTTTGCCGCATTCAAGCGATAGATTTCCACATTCATTCGGTCTTGAGAGACCAGGACATATTCTTCTAAGGTTTCCACTCGCCGATAGTCTTCGAATTTCCGCCCCCGGTCAAAGGCTTCGGTGGAGTCGGATAGCACCTCCACAATCAGTTTGTAATATTGCTTGACGTAGCGATTGCCTCTGTCTCGTTCATCGCAGGTCAACATTAGATCGGGGTAGTAGTACCGACGGCATTGAAATATTTTGGCCTTCACGTCTGCGGAGAGTCGGCAGTTACGATCTAGCGCAGCCTCGCGCAACACATTGGAGAGATTAAAGACGATGTCGGAATAGTCATCGCTGGCACCGGACATAGCGAAGATTTCGCCATCAATATATTCATGCTTCACCTGACTGGTCATTTCAGACGCCAGATAATCCTCGGGGGACAGGTAAACGCTGGTTCGGCTGGCAATCATCTCAATCTCCCGAGTTCAGTAAGAGCATCAGGCTAGAGTCAACCCAAAAAGTTGTTGAGTTCAAGTAGCAACACATCGACAGCAGCCTCTTCTACTCACCAAACTGTACATTGCGGTAAAGGCTATCTATTCCTCCCTGCCAACCCACACTTTGAAAGTGAACCACATCACCCGGTCCATAGCCCTGCAACAGCCACAGTCCCTGCTCAGTCCGTCGAAAACAATCCACCCGCTGGCGATACTGATCGATCAATACATACTCTTTCAAACTTTCTAAAGTCTGATAGTTTTCAAACTTTTTACTGCGGTCAAAAGACTCTGTAGAATTCGACAAAACTTCGATGATTAAACAGGGAAATCGCTTCACCATTTGATCTTCGAGATCACGCTCATCACAAGTCACAAACACATCGGGATAGTAATAGATATTCAAACTATCCAAATGAGTCTTCACATCCGACATAAACGTATCGCAACCAGCCCCATCTAGATGAGACGTAAGCGCAAACGCACAATTCATCG
>CALLPZ010000135.1 GCA_938015405.1 uncultured Pseudanabaenaceae cyanobacterium | reverse complement strand
TATTTTTAGCAGGGCCTCCAAGGTGTTTCCTCCCTTTGGGTGGTGGGTGTTTGGGCTCCGGTGGGTCTGTAGCTCATGCTATGACACGGTTGGGGCTGGGGATTGGGGGGCATATTTTCTGTAACAAAGCTTGGGGCGGGTGGGAAGTTGATGAGGCAAAGCGCAATCCATGAGGGCCAGCCCTCAAACTCCCGCCGATTGGGGGCCAAAGTCGCCCCCAGACGGGTTAACCCCCCGCTACAGTAGTGTTGGGGGATGGCGTTGGATGGTGGGGCGGCCTTTGGGGCTGGAAAGATGCGATGTTGCTTTGGGTTGGGTTGGTCTATCGGGTTAACGCTACGCGGATCAGGACATTGGGTTTAGCTCGGGTCGTTTGAATGTAGATCTTGGGCTCGATTCCCTTGGTTTAAACCCTGGGCTCGATTCCCTTGCCCCTTTAGGGGTAGGGGTTAGGGGAAGGGGCTGCCTTGGCTTTTACAGCTCTAGCTTGGTTTTGATGATTTGAATGATTTCTGTGGGCGATCGCGTTAGCTCAACCCATAAGGCCTCTTTCGGTTCTTCTAAGGCATCAAACTGGCTTTGCAATAGAGCAGCACCCATGAAATGTTCTGGTTGTTGTTGTTGCCGTTGCATCAGGCGGTTTTTGATTTGTTCGAAGGTGCCGTGGAGGTAGACCCATTGCACGGGGATGCTGTGCGGTTCTAGCTGTTGGCGGTAGCTGGCTTTGAGGGCGGAGCAGGCGAGGATGGTGGGCTGGTGGGTTTGGTGCCAGGTTTGGATTGTGGTGCGGAGGGTGGCTAGCCAGGGGGCGCGATCGCTGTCATCCAATGCTTCGCCCCGCTGCATTTTGGCTTTATTGGCTGTGCTGTGAAAATCATCCGCATCGGCAAAGCTCCAGCCCAGTTCGCTGGCGAGCAGTTCGCCTATGGTGCTTTTGCCGCAGCCGGAGACGCCCATGATGATTACGATGCTTCCGGGTTGGATTGTCATGTTGCTTAAACCTGAGCGGTTGGGGGAAGCGGGTTCCCTAGACTGAGGGTGAGCCCTTTTGCTTTTCCCATAATGACGATCGATTTACGCAGTGACACCATTACCCAACCCACGCCGGAGATGCGCCGGGTGATGGCTGAGGCAGTGGTGGGTGATGACGTGCTGGGGGATGATCCGACGGTGACGGCGTTGGAGGAGTATACCGCTGGGCTGCTGGGGAAGGAGGCGGCGGTGTTTATGCCGTCGGGGACGATGACGAATCAGGTGGCCCTTAGGGTGCATACGGAGCCGGGGGATGAAATTATCCTGGAGGCTGAGGCTCATATTTACTATTACGAGGGGGGCGGACCGGCGGCGCTGTCGGGGGCGATGTGTCGGTTGGTGCCGGGGGATGAGGGGATTATTACGGCGGCACAGATTGAGAAGGTGCTGCGGCCTGCGGATCCCCACTTTGCGCGGACGCGGCTGGTCTGTTTGGAGAATACCCATAACCGGGGTGGGGGCAAGATTTTCCCGCTGGATGAAATTGAGCGGATTGCAGCGCTGTGCCAGGAGAAGGGGCTGATTCTCCATTTGGATGGGGCGCGGTTTTGGAATGCCTGTGTGGCGACGGGTGTTTCGCCAGCGGCCTATGCCAAGCCGTTCGATACGGTGAGCGTTTGTTTCTCGAAGGGGTTGGGGGCTCCGGTGGGTTCGGCTTTGGTGGGGACGGCAGAGCAGATGCAGCGGGCGCGACGGTTTCGCAAGATGTTTGGCGGTGGGATGCGCCAGGCTGGGATCATTGCGGCGGGGGCATTGTATGCGTTGCAACATCAGTATGAGCGGTTGGCGGAGGACCATGCCAATGCGCAGCGCTTAGCAGAGGATTTGGCTCAGGTTGAGGGGGTTGAGGTTGATCCGGCCTCGGTGGAGACGAACTTGGTCGTGTTTGGGGTGCCGGGGCGATCGGCGGTGGCTGTTGCTGAGGCGTTGGAGCAGCAGGGGGTGGCGGTTTTGGCGGTGGGGGCAGAGCGATTGCGGGCGGTGACGAGTTTGATGGTGGATGGGGAGGCTGTAGCTCAGGTGGCAGCCAAGGTGGCGGAGGTTTTACAGAAGCGGTAGAGGTGCAGGCGCACGTGAGGAAATGCTGATTTCCACGGGTAGCTAGATTTACCGGGTACTCTACAATTTAGGTATTACAGCAGTCGGAAAGTCCGTGAGAACGGGCCGCGCTTCCCGGGGAAGTTTCCCGAACAAGCGCGTCGTTGCCTATCGTCTCTAGCTTTTAGCAGGTGGGATGTTTACATTGGCAACGCGACAGATGCAAAATTAAACGCCAGATTCGTTTGCCTAGTTAGGCTTCTCACAAGTTATGGTTCAGCTTGCGATCGCGGTTTTCGTGGTCATTGCCGGTTCGGCGTTCTGTTCTGGCAGTGAGACGGCGCTGCTGTCGCTGTCGCTCGTTAAGGTGCGACAGTTGGCGCAGAATCGCAAGCCGCCTGCGTTGGCGCTGTTGGCGATTCGGGAAAAGATCAATCGCCCCATCGCTAGTATTGTTATTCTCAATAACATTTTTAATATTGTCGGCAGTATTGTGATTGGTGGCCTGGCGGCGGCACAGTTGGGAGATGCCTGGCTGGGGGTGTTTTCGGGGGTGCTGACGTTCTTGATCATTGTCTTTGCGGAGATCGTGCCGAAGACTCTGGGGGAGCGCTATGCGGAGGCAATTAGTCTAGCGATCGCTATCCCGATCACGGGCTTAACCTGGCTGTTGACTCCCCTGGTGTTGCTGTTGGAACTGGTCACGGCTCCCCTGGTTAAGGGAGCCCAAGCCCCGACGACGAATGAGGCAGAGATTAAGCTACTAGCCCGCATTGGCTATCAGGAAGGGCTGATTGAGGATGACGAGGCTGCTATGATTCAGCGCATTTTTCGGCTGAATGATGTGATGGCAGG
>CALLPZ010000134.1 GCA_938015405.1 uncultured Pseudanabaenaceae cyanobacterium | reverse complement strand
CCGCAATGCAGCAGCAACCTATGGGCTGACCATGGCCCAACTATCTGAAGGGGTAGAGACAACATTAAATGGCCGCGTTGTCTCTCAAATTCCGGAGGGTCAGCAGCGAGTGGATATTTTTGTCGCCTTGCCTGAGTCCGCCCGCAAAAGCTTAGATGCCATTCGTGCCATCCCCATTGCGACGCCCACGGGCCAGACAATCAATTTGGGTGATGTGGCCAAGGTTGATTACGGCATGGGCGCAAACGTTGTTAACCGCGAGGATGTATCGCGCTTGATTGTGGTATCGGCCAATGTGGCTGAGCGCGATCTCGGCAGCGTCGTTGGCGATATTCAAAACAGGATTCGCGATGAAGTTGCATTACCCCAGGGCTACTTTATCCAGTACGGCGGGCAGTTTGAATCGGAGCAGCGGGCGACCCATAGTTTGCTGGTGTTTAGCCTGTTGGCAGCGGGGGCGATCGCAGTCCTGATGTTCTTCTCGGTCAAATCCCTACCGGCAACGATCGCCATCATGATCAACCTGCCCCTAGCCTTGGTTGGTGGCATTATTTCCATCTTGCTCAGCGGGGGCGTCATGTCCGTGGCTTCGTTAATTGGCTTTATTACCCTCTTTGGTGTGGCAGTCCGCAACGGCCTCTTGTTGGTGGATAACTACAATCGCAAATTTGCGGAGGGGCTACCGCTCCAGCAAGTGATTTCCCAAGGGTCTTTGGAACGGGTGAATGCCATTTTGATGACGGCGCTGACTTCGGCGGTGGGGATGCTGCCGCTCGCGCTGGCCAGTGGAGCAGGCAATGAGATTTTGCAGCCTCTGGCGATCGTTGTGCTCGGTGGATTATTTACATCTACCGCTTTGACATTGCTCGTGATTCCAGCACTCTATGCCAGGTTTGGCCGTTGGTTTATTCCTAAAGCGATCGAGCCCAGTCTCGAAAGTGGCTTAGCCAAATAACAAGTCATAGCCCACAATTACGATCGCCACATCAGCCAAAATATGACTGATATATCCAGGCCATAGACTATTGCTCCGGCGATAGCAGATCGACCAAATAATACTGGCGCTAAACACCCCAATCGAGCCCAGCACCGTCGCTCTCACATCCTGGGTATAGACCCACAATGCCAAGGTGTGATGCAGCGTAAAACATAATCCCATCAGCCAAACTGCAGCGGTTGCCGGAACCAGCACGGCCCATTTACGAAAGAGAAAGCTGCGCCAAACGGCCTCTTCAATGAAAGAGTTAATCAAGCACCAATAGAGCGCACCACCCAGCAACACCAAGGGACTAACAATGCCTACTTCCGTCGCCTTGGTCCGAATATCCTCTAAGTCAATCCATTGCTCACCAAAGAGGCCGTAGGCCCCCAGAATGAAGCCGAACATCACCAGTCCCAGGCCAATCCCCCAGCCAATTTGTTGGAGCGTGGGTTTTGCAAGGCGCAGCTTTTGACGATCAACGGTCAGGGTCCAATAGATCGGGACTGCAACGAGCCACAGCTTCATCAGCGAGAAAATGCCCTGGCCAAGACTACCCGGTGCAATCACCGTTGAAATTAGCACACCAATGGTGCTGACAGGGACCGTTAGGAGTAACACCAGAACGGCATTCATTCGGGCGCGGCGAACATCAACCATGGAAAACCTACGAAATCACTGCTTGCTTAAGTCTGCTGCCTAGGCACGGGTCATCCTAGCTAACTCAAAGGATCTTTGGGAGCCTGGCATAAGAAAAAGGCGAGTTCAGTGGAACTCGCCCTGAGATTAACGGAAAGGTTCAACTCACGAAGGGTTGAGCTTATCCATCAATCGAATCTTCTCTTTTGGTCGCTACACCCGACTCGTAGCACACACATTCGATGTCGGTCAGATTCCGCCACGGCTTAGCTGAGAACCGGCTACAACCAGCCCCGAGAAGTCGTTATCTGGCGGGACCCATCACTATCCGAAGGAATTTTCATTGCTTCGAACAGTGCTTCGGGCAGCTGAACTTAGACAAGCTGCTCCTGAGCCTGGGGCAAGGCTGGCTTGATTGCCAAGGTCACCTGCTCTGCAGAACGGATGACTTCACGACAAAACAGCATGGCCTTAATGGTGACCAGCCAGTCACCGCCCAGGTTATAACGCCAGAACATCTCCAGGATTTCCTCATTGAGGCGATCGCTAGGGGCTTGATACATGCGCTGGCAGAGGGCTGGCTCCACATTGGCCAAGCTGACCAAATAGCCATCACAGCCCTGGGGAGTATGGAGTTGGTGCTCCATACCCTGGAGGATTGAGAGACGTAAATCTCCGTCTTGGCGCAACATGCACATCGTCTGGAAGAACGCTTCATTCATCGAAGAGTCCTTGATGCCAATGATGTTCTCAATGGCTTCCAACTGACGGATGGTCGCTAGGTTGCTGACCGCTGTGGTCTCGGTGTTGTACAGCACGATGGGCAGGTTCGTGGCTTTTGCAACCTGTTGGAAGTAGGCCACCACTTCATCGCCATCGTTAGAGAGCACCGGCATGACCACACCATTGCAGCCCAGAGCCTCGGCCTGTTGCACCAAGCGAATGCTGTCTTCGATGCGATCGCGCTTAACACCGGCCAATACTGGCTTGTCAGTGCTAGCCCGAGTGGCTTTCACCACCTCCAACCACTGCTCATCATTGAGTAAATGGCCTTCACCGGAGCTGAGACAGGGAACGAAGCCCTGGACCTCATCCTCCACGGAGCGAATCAGTGCCGTGAGAGAGAGCTGATCAAGCTGATGCTTGTAGAAGGGCGTTATCAGCGGAACGTAGATTCCGTGCAGCCCAGTCAAGGGGAGAGGGTTGTTCATATTGTTCAACAGCTTGGCGAAGGGAACGAATAGCGGGCTCAAACACTTGGGTGTTGCGGGCAAGGGCGATGCGGATGTAGCGTTCACCACGCTCGGGCTCATCCCAATAGAAGTAGGTGCCGGGCAGGACGTGAATGCCGAAGTTTGTCAGGTAGTCCTTCAACTCACTGGCCTTCAGCTTGGGGTCCTTAATCTTGCACCACATGACACTGACATTGACCTCAGGTCGCATGGGTTCCAAGATGGAGCCGCTGAGAATGCCCTCGGCGATCGCCCGGTTGCGCAACAGCAGACCATGCACCGATGCAAAGTTATCCCGCTCGGAGTCGAGGATATACTCAGTGACTAGGTTGAGGATAAAAGGAGAGACATTCAGCAAGTAAGCGGTGTGAATGTCATAGATATCTTCATAGATATCCTTACTGGTTTTAAGGATGGAAGCCTTGGCATCTTGAAGGGGCCAGGTCTTGCCAGTATCTTCCATGGCAATGTAGCTCACCCCAGAGCTTTCGAGCATCTCGTAGATGTCGAACATCTCAACGCGCTTTTCGCCCAGCATGAAGGCTGCAAAGCAGAAGTCAAAAATCAGGAGCTTGTTGTTTTCCTTGGCAAAGCGAATCAGCTCTGACCAGCCAGCCTTACCGTACTGATACAAGCTAAAACCTGTGGGGTTATTGGGATCCACCAAGAAAATGGCATCACCGGTTACGTTGGCTTCTAAGTTCTCATAAATTTTGTCGGGCTCATGGAGCCAAGATTCTTCCAGGGCTTCCAGGGGCACCTCAATGTGCTTCATCAGGTCCACCAAGTTATCAAAACAAGGGTGAACCAGGCTCACTTTCATACGCTTCTTGCGCAGATAGTTTGCAGTGATTGCCATGGCAATGGAAGCCGCATAGACAATCATTGCATTATTATTTTTCATCGCGGCAGGGCGACCCTGGACACGGAAAAAGGTTTCTAGAAAACGCTGCTCTAGGTCGTACTGGCGAGAATTCTCGGAGCCGTACCAGAGTTCAGGAAGGCGCTCAACGATATTTCGCTGGGTCGGCGACTGGGACTGGTGGGTGTGAGCATCAGACATGTTGTAGTCATGTTTGAGTGCTTCAACCTCATGCTGAGTAATGTCGCGAAGCCTATCCATAATATGCCGATAAATGAGTGTGTTTCTGACTTAAAAAGAGAAGTTTAGGAATTTTATGAGTGTGTTAAATCTCATTTGCTTTCCTGTGTAGAGCTACAGTGGCTAGTTCGCTGATTACTGATGAAAAATATCAGTTTCTATGGAACCAAAAATATGCAGTTTTCCACGCATTCTGGGCCAGCATAGAAAAACTATATTGGGAGTATTTCCGTGTAAATATCTATCTTTTCTCAGTTAAATGGCTGTCTTTCGGTAGCTTCTCGCATGGAAACTGCTTTCCCTTCATTTCTATAGCTCGACCGAATTGTGACCCTCTCCCCAATGAAGAAAAACTAGGTTAAAAGGGAAAGATATTTGGGCAAGATAGCGCTAATGACAGATTTAGTTAGTGCCTTAGGCCTGACAGAATCTGACTCTTCGATTGAACTGCTGGTGAATTGAGTCTCCACTAGCAGGATAGATGAGGAATATATGGGTGAATAGTTCTCTACCACAGCGTCCTTCGGCGCTTCATTTGCTGCCCCACGGCTTACGTGGGTTGCCGCGACTGCGCTGGCTTTCTCAGTGGTCATCCCTCGTTTGTTTTATGTTGATCGGTATCTTGATACCGGTTTTAACCGCCTGCATGGGGACGAATCCTCCACTACGGGTGGGAACAACGGCTGGGATTGTTTCTGATAATCTCTACCTGGCGCAGGAATTACAGTATTACAAGCGTGAAGCAGTTCGACTGATCGACTACCCTACAGCTGATGATCAGCTTCGGGCTTTTCGCAATCGACAAATCGACGTTACAGCGGTGCCCTTAAGCGATGCGTTGATTTTGGCCCAAACCAATCCCGACTTAAAGGGGATTTTGGTGCTGAGTCGTTCCCAAGGCGAGGATGTTCTCGTTGCGAACAGTAGCATCACCCAACTGTCTGACCTTGCTGGTCAGAGGGTGGGGGTAGAGGCCTCGAGTCGAAGTCGCTTGATGTTGGCCCAGGCCTTGGAGCAAGCCAAGCTGTCCAGCCAGGATGTGCAGGTTGTTCCGATTTCTCTCGCCGATCAAGCCATGGCCTTTGAACAGGGAGATGTGGTGGCTGTGGCGACTCATGAGCCAGCGCGTTCTTCACTATTGGCAGTAGGCGCACATGATGTTTTCCCAGAACGTAGCCTCGCCAATGCAATGTTTAACGTTCTCCTAGTCAATGAGGAGACGCTGCAAAAGAATAGGCACCGGCTGGCTGACTTATCCCGAGGTTGCCTCCAGGCCAATGACTATGCTGCGATTCATCAGCAAGATGTGGCAGAGCGTTTAGCCAAACGCCATCAGCTCTCGCCGGAAATCATGACTCAGGTAACCAAACTGGTTAAGCCATTTAATTTGGCAGATAACCGGCGTTTATTACAACCTGATGATCAGGAACTGCAAAATCAGGTTCAGTTAATTGGTCGGCAGTTGCAGCAACAGCAACTGTTAAACGGTTTTTCGATGCCCAAACTTGCTTGGGACAATGGCATTGTTAATCAACTCAAAGGTTAGGATTCGTTTCTATTACTAACCTCTAAATTGATACCCATCTAAGTCCCACCGTTTGATCCAAGTTTTCTATTTGCATTTCATTGAGGCTTCTCTGCCATGTTACAGCATTTGACCTTTCCAAAATTGAGCCTGTCGCGCTGGAGCCATCTCGCTCATGCTTGGAAATTACGAACGCTTGCCTTATTGTCTGTTGCAGCTTTTTGTGCTGTGGCCTTGCCTGCTTGCTTCCAGTCAAGCAATGCAGCGCTGCGGATTGGCACCATTACCTGGCCTGGTTATGCCAACTTCTATTTGGCTCGGGAACTGGACTACTACAAGCCTGGTTCAGTTTTTCTGACGAATTACTCTTCAAACGACGCCTTGGCGAAGGCATTCCGTAACAACGAAGTGGATGGCGTTGCCCTCACCATGAGTGATGCACTGCCCTTGGCAGAAGCCGTCCCCGACCTACGTTTGGTCCTTGTGATTGACAGCTCCAACGGTGCTGACGTGATCATGGGCAAGCCTTCTCTGGAGTCTCTCGAGGGCTTGGAAGGTAAGCGCGTAGGCGTGGAGGCTTCTGGGCTGGGGGCATTCTTCTTGACTCGAGCATTGGAAACGGTCTCTCTCTCTCCAAAAGATGTGGATATTGTTCCGCTGGGGGCTTTTGAGCATGAACAAGGGTTCAACAATGACAAAGTCGATGCTGTCGTGACCTTTGAGCCAACGCGATCGCGCCTGCTGGCCAATGGTGCAAATCAACTGTTTGACAGCAGTCAAATTCCTGGTGAAATCGTAGATGTCTTGGCAGTGCGGGAAAGTGTTCTGACTCGTCAAAAGTCTCAGCTACGAACCTTAATTCAAGGCTGGTTTCGGGCTCGGGATTACCAGGAACTAGAGCCCCAAGATGCTGCGAGTCGTGTCGCTTCTCAGTACAACATCTCTCCCGATGAGTTCCTTGAGTCTTTAGAGGGATTGCACATTCCCAGCCTTCAGGAAAACCAGGCAATGCTGGCTCCCCAAGGTTCTGATCTGGTATCTAGTTCGGAGCAGCTTGTGAAGGTCATGCGAGATAACCAGCTACTCAAGGAAGCTGTTGAGCCCCAGGCACTGGTAGATAACTCCATTATTGAGAGTGTTAAGGCTAGCCTTTAAGGCTGCTTAAAAGCCTATTACCACAAGCCAATCTCCCAGGCTTATTTGCTCAGGCTCTCTCCTTTTATTCCATCCCTTCTAAAGGAGAGAAAATCGTTGAGCTGAGAAGAGCTTTACCTGGGTAAAGCTCTTCCAATATTTCACTTTTCCAGTTGTCTCCCCTGTCGTCTAGGGTTGCTATCTTCTGCCATGCGAAAATTCCCACCCCCTTTACGATTCTCCATTCCCATCGTGCTTTTGCTGTTGGGAGGACTCTCTAGCGTCTATTCCTTCCAGCGAGAGGTTGCTCTGGCGGAGCGACGTAATGAACAAAATGTCAGCAGCTACACTCAGTTTCTAGGGGATCACACGTCGGGGATTTTGGAATATCTCTATCGTCGTGCCAATGGTGATGGCACCGATTTAATTATCAGCCAACTGGAGGATGAGATTGATCTGAAATCCGCCATGATGTTCGACGAGGAGGATCAGGTTGTTCTGACCACCCATCGCGAATTGAAGGGGTTGGATATTAGCCAAACGCCTGCAGCGGTAAGTCAGAGTTATTTCGATAAGGTAAGACAGCTCCAGGCAGGGCAGGTCACGCTGTCACCGGATCGGACATCGGTTCAGGCTTTCTATCCGGTTGCTCTTAAGGCTGAGCCGGGTGAGATTCTGCCCTCCAAAATCGGAATTCTATTTCTCGACTATGACCTGACGGGGCTGCGGCTTCAGACCTATTCTGATGCGTTGAAGCGATCGCTGGAATCTACGCTCGTGTTTGCCTTGCTTTGTGCAGGGGTCTGGTTCCTGTTTGAAGAGATTCTCACTCGTAGAGCAGCTCGCTTGGTCAGCGCCAGTAACCGCCTCTCTGAGGGGGACCTAAATGTGCGTGCACAACTGCAAGGCTCCGATGAGCTGGCGATGATCTCGACGGCCTTTGATAGCATGGCCACGATGATGCAGCATAAGACAGAAGCGCTTGAAAGCAGTCAAGTGGATCTGAGTAATGCTAAGGAAGCGCTGGCGGAATATAACCGGACCCTGGAGCAGAAAGTCGAACTGCGCACAGCTGAGCTGGCTGAGAGCATCGAGGAAGCCCGCCAGGCAAAAGCAGCGGCCGAGGAAGCCAACAAGTCAAAGAGTTTGTTCTTGGCCAATATGAGCCATGAGTTGCGGACGCCGCTCAACGCCATCATTGGTTACAGCGAGATGCTCCAAGAAGAGATGGAGGATTTTGGTGCGGATGAGCTGACGCCGGATCTGGAAAAAATCCACGGGGCAGGGAAGCATTTGCTCAGCTTGATCAATGACATTCTTGATCTTTCCAAGGTTGAAGCAGGACGCATGGACCTCTACTTAGAGGACTTTGATATTGCACAGTTAGTTCAAGAAGTGGATAGTACGATTCATCCCTTGGTGGAGAAGCGTAACAATCAGCTGATTGTGGAATGTGAGGGTGAACTGGGGAGCATGTCCGCAGACCTCACAAAAGTTCGCCAATGTCTACTCAATCTGCTTAGCAACGCCAGCAAGTTTACGGATAAAGGCAAGATCTTGCTGCGAGTTGTTGCCACTGACGATGAAATTGTCTTTGCAGTGAGTGATACGGGCATTGGAATGTCTGCCAGCCAACAGGCCAAGCTATTCCAGGCCTTTACTCAGGCAGATGCTTCCACAACTCGAAAGTATGGTGGCACGGGTCTTGGGCTGGCCATTTCGAAGCAGTTCTGTGGCTTGATGGGTGGCGACATCACGGTGGAGAGCCAGCTCAGACGAGGATCTACTTTTACGATCCGATTACCTCGTCATGTTCAATCTTTGGAGGAGCGAGAAGCTGCCCAGGCTGGGCATGAGCCAGAGGCTGTCACCGAACCTTTGCCTCAGGTTTTGGTGATTGATGATGATCCGGTGGTCCATGACTTGATGCAACGCTTCTTGAGTAAGCAGGGCTTCCAAGTTGAGGTCGCCCATGGTGGCCAAGAGGGGTTGGAAATGGCTCGTTCTGTTCAACCTGCGGCAATTATCTTAGATGTGATGATGCCGGATTTGGATGGTTGGTCTGTATTGACAGCGTTGAAGGCAGATCCTGCATTGACCAAGATTCCGGTCATTATGATGACCTTTATCCAGGATCAAAACTTGGGTTATACCCTCGG
>CALLPZ010000133.1 GCA_938015405.1 uncultured Pseudanabaenaceae cyanobacterium | reverse complement strand
CTGCCCTGGAGATTGAGGTCGCTGGTATAGACCGGGACTTCAAAAATGCTGCGCTTGCGAATTTCCGTTTTCAGGTCGCCCGTAATATCGAGCTGTTCTGGCAAAAAGACTGCGTATTTGTTTTCCGTCTTCGTGACTTGTTTGTCGCCTTCGCCTGTGGTGATCCGCTTGCTGTAAGGAACATAGAGCTTGGGGCCAACGATATTTTGGGAGGCCCCCCACTTAGTTGTGATTTCGCTAACGGCCTCAGCGCGGAGCTTTTGGCGGTCGTTGGCCACGTCGCTGAGCATGGCGGTGGGGATTTGCAGGAGCAGCACTAAGAAGACGATTAGTAATGCCCGTAAAAATTGGGATTGTTTCGAGAACATGAAACCTCAACCGTTGTAATCGAACTCAAGCAGCGGCATGTCCAGACCCTTTGGTAAGCAGTATTACAACTGCGATTGGGCGACAGATCTGGGTTAGGTCGCGGAATGATGGTTATGTTCAAGAACACAGTGAATGTACGGACCATTTCGGGAAAACCGTAGGGCTTTGCGAGATAACCGACTTTGCCATGGACAGAAGCAGACTTTTTCCGACTTTAGACAACGAAACGAGCGGGCGATCGCTCGTACGGGCGGGTTTAGCCCCAGCTCATAAAGCACCTCCCCAAATAATCCCCCAACCCAAACCCGCCCCTGCCTTCGCCTTGCCTCCACTCAACAAACCCATCACAAACTCCTACAGATAAGAAAATCCTGAAGAGCAAGCCCGTGCATTCCATCCATGGCAAACTAGCCGAGGACTTCAAAAACTAGACTCTCGGGCTCATGGGCAGTAGCGACAGCATTAAGATCGGCATCATCGGCGGCAGTGGCCTCTACAAGATGGAAGCCTTACAAGACGTGGAAGAGCGCCGCATCGACACGCCTTTTGGTGAGCCCTCCGATGCCTTCATCATTGGCACCCTTGATGGCACCCGTGTTGCCTTCTTGCCTCGCCATGGTCGCGGTCACCATCTGCTACCCACGGAATTGCCCTATCGCGCCAATATCTATGCGATGAAGTCCTTAGGTGTGGATTATATTCTTTCGGCTTCGGCTGTGGGGTCGCTCAAGGCTGAGATGAAGCCGGTGGATATGGTGATTCCAGATCAGTTTATTGATCGAACGAAGCACCGAATTTCAACGTTTTTTGGTGAGGGGATTATTGCCCATATTGGCTTTGGGGATCCGGTTTGTCCGAAGGTGAGCCAGATTCTAGGAGATGCGGTGGAGAGTTTGGAGCTGGAGGGCTCGGATCTGCATCGTGGGGGGACTTACGTTTGCATGGAGGGGCCTGCTTTTTCGACGAAGGCGGAGTCCAATCTGTATCGCAGTTGGGGGGCAAGCATTATTGGGATGACGAATTTGCAGGAGGCGAAGTTGGCGCGGGAGGCGGAAATTGCCTACGCAACGTTGGCGATGGTGACGGATTATGATTGCTGGCATCCGGACCATGACAATGTGACGGTTGAGATGGTGATTGGCAATTTGCAGAAAAATGCTGTGAATGCCCAGAAGGTGATTCGGGAGACGGTGAAGCGGTTAGGTGCTGAGATGCCGGTTTCGGTGGCGCATTCGGCGTTGGCGGCGGGGTTGATGACGCCGTTGGAGGTTGCGCCAGTGGCGACTAGGGAGAAGTTGGCGGTGATTTTGGCGAAGTATATGAAGTAGGGGAGCTTTTGGCTTTGGCGATGGTTTTGGTGAGGAAGGGCGCAAGTCTTATGAGGCAAATCGAAATTCATGAGGGTCAGCCCTCAAACTCCCGCCAATGGGGGAGGCTTCGTCCCCCATTGGATTACCCCCTGCTAAGGGAGCTGGGTTGCTTCACTGTTGGATGTGAGTACTTTGGGCGGTTCAGAATGCCGGGCATTTTTGTGGGGTGGAGTGTTTGGATTTTCATTGGCCAGGCTGTATGAGAAATCTCCCGTGAGCTCCGGTACTTTGAGCATGAGTACTTTGTAGGCGATGCAGAATGCTGGGCATTGTTGTGGGGTGGAGCGTTGGGATTTTGGGGGGCCAGGCTATATGAGAGGCATCTCGTAAGCTCCAGCACTTCGATCCGCGCAGCGGTAGCCCCATAGACCATCCCAGCCCAGAAAAGCGCTAATCAATCTAACGCTGCATCACTCTGAAATCAATGAGCCGAAGGTTGCGCGGGGTAACCTCTAGGGGCGAGCGCAAGCGCCCCTGAGCGGGAGTTTGAGGGCTGGCCCTCATGGATTTCGATTTGCCTCTTAAAAGCCCAGCCTCAGCAACCCACCAAGCACCAATCCCCACAACTAAGCCCCAGCATAAATTTCCTGAACCACTTCCCCAATTTTCCCCATCGCATCCTCCAACTCAGCCTTCGTCGCCGTCAAACTAATCCGCACACAACGCTTCGTATGCTCCCAATCTCCCTTCAAACCAGGGAAGAACGAACTCCCCGGCACCACAATCACCCCCACCTTCTTCAACTCCTGATAAAACTCCCAATCCGACATCGGCAACTCATCCAGCCACAACCAAGCGAAAATCGCTCCCTCACCCTTATGTAGGTACCAAGGGCGATCATCCGGCATCGCAGCATCCAAACTTGCCTCGACCACATCAAACCTTTCGCGGTAATGGGGCCGAATCACACTCTCCGACAGCGCCGCCAACTGACCTGACTGAATCGCCCGCGCCGCGATCGCCTGCCCATACCGCGACGAATGAATACAGAAATTCGTCTGAAACGCCTCCAACGTCTGAATCACCTGGGGCGAACCAATCACGACTCCCAATCGCTCTCCCGGCAACCCCGCCTTGGACAAACTAATGCAATGGACCAAATTGTCACCAAACAGCGGCTCCATTTCAGTGAAGTTCAAAGCCGGGAACGGCGGTGCATAGGCTGAATCCACAAACACCGGACAATCAAACGGCGCAGCTAAATCCGCCAGCTTCTGCACATCCTCACGACTCACCACATTTCCTGTGGGGTTGCAGGGACGAGAGAACAGCACCATGCCGGTGTTTTCATTAATCTCTAGCTGGCTAAAGTCAGGCCGGTACTTAAAGCGGTGAGGGCCGACGATATCAATCTGTGGACGATAGGCGACCAGCGCCTCTGGCACCAGGCTAATCCCGCCATAGCCCGTATAGTCAGGGCTTAGAGGCAACACAATATTCTTCAGTTGGCCACCCGCCGTACGACCACCAAATGCGTTCGCGGCTAAAAAGTAGAGTGCTTGACTCCCTGGAGTGATGAGGATGTTGCGATCCGTTAGTTCAAGACCGTAGCGCTGATTGAAGTCACTGGCGATCGCTTCCACTAAGGGCTGATACCCCTGACTCGACCCATAACGACAAACTACCTCGCCATACTCCGAACTATCCAACAGCTCCTGAGTACAATCTCGCCACAGCTGTTCAATCTCCGGCAAGATCAGCGGATTGCCGGCACTCAAGTTAATGAATGTCTTCCCCTCACCACTCCGCAGGGTCTCGATGATGTCCTTCATAATGGCGCGAACACCAGTCAAGGCTGACATCTGTTCGCCGGTCTGAGTGAGGCTGAGCTGCATAGCTAAAGCAAGAGAATGAGAGGACAGAGCTGGACAATCTAGCTAGCGATTGTGACGACAAAAGCGATCGCTACCAAGTCGGGTCACTATACAACTCAACCTTAATCTCCGTATCGCTCGGCGGAACGCCAGTAATACAACTACAAACCTCTTCTCCATCCAGCTCAACCTCACAGGCATGACAGGAGCCTTGCATACAGCCCGTGGGAATTGAGACACCAGCCCGCTTTGCAGCCTCCAATAAAGGCTCCCCGACCTCAGCTTGAACAGTCTTGTCATCCGGCAAAAAGCGAAGGGTAACGGTCATGGGGAAACGGAGTAGGTGAAGGGCGATCAGCGCAATTGGGTCAGCGTTACGCATAACACTGAGTATTGGTTTTAATCATAGAACGTTGGCCCAGAAAGAACAGGCGTTGAAACTACTCCAAACAGCCTCTAGATTGACTTTTGTCTGAATGGCCACACCCCAGAGGGGCCAAGCTCCTTCGCAACTCCTCAAGAAGTAACGCATAACCAAGGACCCCCTCTCGTTTTGCCATTTAGTCAGCCAGTCGCTGACAGGTGCTGTTGCCCCTGCCACCGGTCCTTGCAGATGACAGCGTTCTAAAAACTAGGGACAAATGGCACTGCCCTGAAACGACTTTGCCCTAAAACCCCATCATCTCGGACAGCTTTCTTCACCGCCATCCCTCAAGCTGCCCAAGTCTTTTTGCCATGCAGAATTCATCCAGTCCCTTCGAGCTAACGCCCCAACCACAAGCCTCCTCCAATCCAGGATTGGGGCGTGTTGCTGCACCTGCCAGAGTGCTTCATACGCTGCTCAACCAAGAACTCACAGGCTGTTTGAGAATCAGCCGCCTCAATCAAGCCTTGCCTAGCTGGTCGGCTTACATTGCCCAAGGACAAGTGCAATTTGCCACGGGAGCAGATCCCAGGGGCGATCGCCTCGCCTATCTTCTCCAACGCAGCCATCGCCAAATCTTGCCTCCCAAGATGCGACAGCAGCAAGTCACCAAATCGCCCTACCACTACCTGCACCAATGCTGGCAAGCTCAACAGCTCTCCCTCAAGGAACTCCGTAGCCTACTGCGCCTCTTCACCCAGGAGGCCCTCGTCCATCTACTGTCCATGACCCAAGGACGAGTCCTATTTGAGCGGGGGGCAACGCCTGATCCCCTTCTCATCTCATTGGATCTCGCAGAACTCGTCGAGCCTTTAGAACAGCAAATTGGCCAATGGCAGGTGCTCAATGAACGGGGCATTTTCCCCCATGGACGCCTCAGCCTCCTGCGCAGCAGCAACTTCAATGAGCAGTTTCGTGCCCCTCTCCAGGCCATCAGCCGCAGCCCCAATCCCATAGAGCCCCAATCCTTATTAGCCGGACAACCTTCCCTATACGGCATTGCAGCTCAGCTCAACAGCGATCTCCTTCCCATTGCCCAGCTCATGGACCAAGCCGTGAACCTCGGCTATCTACGCTGGCAAGCGAGCCCCATGCCAACCAAGAAACGGAACCGAGCCACTATCGCCTGCCTGGATCCAAGCCAAGCTGTCCAGCGGCAAGTGCGTCACACCCTAGAGCCTCTCGGCTATCGCGTTATTGGGATTACCCATCCCCAACAAGCTCTCTCTATCCTCGTCAAAGAACGACCCAATCTCATTCTCATCGACGGCACCCTCGCAGT
>CALLPZ010000132.1 GCA_938015405.1 uncultured Pseudanabaenaceae cyanobacterium | reverse complement strand
GATGCCTAGGACGATGCGGTTGGAGGGGGAACTTAGGGGCGATCGCCGCTGGTTTCCGTAGACGAGGTCTAGGGCAATGAGTTGGATTGACGTGGAGGGTTCTACAACTGTCATGCCGATGGTGGGCGCGGGTTGATGGGTTGTGGTTCAACCTACTAACGGGATTGTAAAAACTCCGGTGCTCTTAGATGAAGAGACAGTGCGTTTGTGTGAATTCTGGGCGGGTTTTCGATTGTGGAATGTTGATTTGGCTGGAGGGGGATGTTTTTGGAGGAGGCAAGACGGCAAATCTAAATCCATGGGGGCCAGCCCTCAAACACCCGCCGGATGGGACGGTGCGTCCCCTACAGGTCACTTCTCCGAATGGGGCTGGGTTGCTTCACTGTTGAAGTTGAGTACTTGGGTGTTCTAGAGGGCTTGTTGGTGTTGTGGAGGGAGTGCGGTACGGCGCTTGTGGAGAGAAGAAGAGCCAGGTTGGTGGTCTGTGTTATCTGATTGATGCAGCTATTTTTTCTGTGTTTTGCCTCGTTGGGTTAGTAAGTCAATGGCATCGCCTAGGGCGAGGCTGAGTTCTTCGCGAGTGGCTTGGTGGGCTTTGCGTTCGGTTTCGAGTTCGCGGCGGAGGCGGTTGCGCTCTTGGGCGATTTCTTGGACGTATTCCTGGAGTTCGGAGGGGTCGTTCATGTCCGCCAGGCTTTCCATTATTTCGGGGGCGATGTCGCTGGGGTCGGTTTTCTGGAGGGCGGCTTGGGCGGCTTCGAGTTGGCGGATTTGATCTTGGAGTAGGGAAATTTTTTGCTGGCGTAGCTGGGTTTCGTCATGGTAGCGATCGCGCCATTGGGCGGCTTCTTGGAAAGCTGCATCTCGCTCTTGTTGCATGACGCTGAGCTGTTGCTGGAGGGTTTTGACTTCGGCGAGCCAGTAGCTAACGTCTTGCTTCATGGTATTCGGGGCTTGAGAGCTAAAAGGCTTGTGAACAAGAGCTTTGGGCGACCACGGCTAGGCTGACTGGCCAAATGCTCTCTGGGAGCAATCGGGGATTTCTATCTGTGCCTTCAATCTCTAGGATTCAATGTCCATCAATGATTGAGCCATTATTAAGGTCGCGATCTACGCAGCAGCATCCCACTAGAGCAATAAATTCGCAAGGGCCGGGGGAACGGGCAGGATGATCAGGAGCAGCATGGCGAGGGCTGCAAGGCCGATGCCATCTCGGCGATCGTCGAGTTCGCTGACGTCGTTGAGGGCGGGTTCATCCATGGCGGGAATGAGCAACAGCATGAAGGCCCAGATGAGGAGGTCTCGCTGGAGTAGGGCGAGACAGATGACGAGAACACGTGTGACTTGGCCGATGATGGCGCCGCCGCGTTGGCCGAACATGGCATGGACCATGTGGCCGCCGTCGAGTTGCCCGATGGGCATGAGGTTTAAGGCGGTGACGAGAATGCCGAGGTAGCCAGCGATTGCAACAGGGTGGAGGGCAACCGCGCTGGTGGTGGTTAACTCACTGCCCAGGAGCATGCGACCCAGGAGGGTCATGAGAATGGAGATTCTCGGATTCAGTGCCGCAAAGTTGAGGAAGCTGGTTTGTTCCTGCAGGGGAACAATCTGAGAATGGCTGACGCCCCAAATCAGGAGGGGCAGGGCGACGACTAGACCAGCTAAGGGACCTGCAATACCAACGTCAAAGAGGGTTTTGCGGTTGGGCATTGGGGAGCGAATTTGCACGAAAGCGCCAAAGGTTCCCAATAGGCCCGGGACAGGGATGAAGTAAGGCAGGGTGGTTTTGAGCTTGTAGTGGCGTGCTGCAAAGAAGTGACCGCTTTCGTGGAAGCCCAAGATGAGTAAGAGAGGGATGGCATAGGGCAATCCCTGCAGCAGTAACCTCGGAGCTTGCAGGATGCTCTCTATGGATTCCACGGGGGTTCCAGCTAAACCTGTGCCGATTAAGGTCGTTGTGAGGAGGGTCAGCAGGAGCAGAAAGCTGGCGAGACCATAGCGATAGGTGGGATTGACCAGCTTCCTGAGCTTCGGTGAAATCTGAGGGTTTGGAACGAGGGCAAAGAAGGGTTTGCCTTGGAAGTCTTCCTGGAGCAAGACGAGGAAGCGATCGCCAAAGCGGCTTTCAACGTTTTGCTTAATGGTGCCGTAGACTTTGTCGGCTTCTGCCCGTAGTTGACCTTGGCAGACAACGGCTTGGAGGCGATATTCAATCTTGTTGAGGACGAAGGTATTCCAGCCAAAGCATTGGCGCAGTTGGTTTTCTTCTTCACCATTGAGGGGAGGCTTGGGCTTGGGGCGATCGCTGGCGGCAATAGCTGCAGCTGCCTTGGCAGCGTTGCTGGCCTGTCCCGGCCCTGGCTGATTTGCCTCCTGGCCTTCTTTGGCTTGAGTCGGTAGCGTTCCCCGCCAGTTGCGCAGCATCAGGAGATAGAGGAATGAACAAACCATAAACGACCCAAACACCAATGCAGGGGGAATGGGTTGATTGGGATTGGTTAGGGTCCATCCCATCCATAGTAAGGATGGAGACATCATCACCAACCACAGCAGCCAGAGTTGTCGCCCACTCAGGGGCGGCACACTACGCTTAAGAATGAAATAGGTAAGCCATCCCAGAATGGCCAGCCAAAAATAAGGCATGCTGAGTTGATGGGGTAAGAGGGATTATGCTGCGCTAAAGCGGAGATTGATTCCGCTGGAAGTCGTTACTGGGTTGCCCAATCGTTTCAGGAACGAAACGGACGGCATGATCAAATCTATTTCTAATTTAGCCCACACCAATGGGGGCCACTATTGTAGCGGGCCAATGCAACTGCTTTGACATCGCGCTGGAACCCTCAAGATCGCCTTTGACTTGGGCTGGAACACACCTAAGCTCAGGATTCCCGTCTGTGGTGAGACTGTTTCGGTTGACAGTGAGCTTGAGTTATTTTTGCATCTGGCTTCCTTTGCTCGCAGTCCGCCTTTAAGTAGAGAGTTTAGGAAAAAAGGTGCCTCACCCAGCTCCATTGCGTAATGCCAAGTTTAATAAGCTTGGAACTGAAAAGGAATTTTGCTTTGTGCAAAAGCATAGAATGCCTTTGCCTGAGATAGCTAGGGGCCATTGCCCTGTGAGGGCTGATGGAGGTAACCCTTCAGTTTTGACCCTTGAATATTCCCTTGGCTAGTTGAGGCTGGGAGGGCCGTTCTCTTAAGCTAAGTCAGCCTTGGTTGGCTGGGGCCACTGGGCTCTGTCCTGATTTCTTAACGAGTAAGGTTTTTCCGTGTCTGACTCTGCCTTGCCTGATTCTGCTGCTGCGACCCCTGCGACTCATCCTTCTCCTGAGGGGGGAGTGGATGCGGCGGCGAGTGATAGTGCTGCATCCACTGATGAATCCACCGGACAATCCCAGCAGGGCTTTGGTGTTATGCCACCAGCAGAGGGAAAGCCGCCTCTACCGGTTTTGGCTCAGCTGGTGGCTTTTCCGCCCAATCGTCAGACCCTCGGGGGGACGTCCTATTTAATCGAAACTTCGAAAGGCAATGTTTTGGTTGATAGTCCGCCCTGGACGTTGACGACCCAGGCCTATTTGAGCGATCGCGGAGTGCGGTGGTTTTTTCTCACCCATCGCAATGCAATGGCTAAGGTCAAGGCGATCCAAGCGGCGCTGAACTGCGAAATTGTTGTGCAGGAGCAGGAAGCCTATCTGTTGCCAGAGCTGGAGACGACGAGTTTTCACCAAGAACTGGCGATCGCTGAAGGAGTGACTGCCCTTTGGACGCCAGGTTATTCGCCGGGCGCTGCCTGTCTCCATTGGGCGGCTCAGGATGGTGGCGTGTTGTTTACGGGACGACATCTGTTGCCCAATCGCCAGGGGGGGATCACGCCGTTGCGCACTAGTAAGACTTTTCATTGGCCCCGACAGTTGAGAAGCCTAGTGGCGTTGAGGGAGCGCTTTAATGGCGAGACTTTACGGTATTTGTGTCCCGGTGCCAGCATTGGCTTTTTGCGTGGAGAGCACAAGCTGGATCAAGCTTGGGAGAAATTGCAAGCGTTGGATCTAGAAACCCTAGCTCAGGCTCCCATTGGCCCCTAAGAGGATGATGGGATATCTGAACTAGGGTTTGGGGTGGAGCTGTCTCTGGTTGAAACAGACCGGCTCGCTGTTAGCCTAGCGAGATGCTTCTAGGCTTGGCGCAATGCTTGGAACTAAGGCAATCGCCTCATTGCCAAGCAAGGCTACCTCTTGAGATTCTTGAGGCTGGACTTCAGCTAGGGCCTTCACCTGCAACATTGCCATTGCATGGGCTGAAGACTCGGTCCAACCCAGCAGCAACTGGGGCCGCAAACCCAAGATAATCAGCAGGCTGCATAACACCGCTGCAGGTATTTGCTCGCGAAAGGCAACCCGAGGAATGTTAGAGAACTGATCAGGCAAGCGGCCAAAGAAGACGCGATTGACCATCAGCAGGAAGTACACCGACGTTAAGCCTGTTCCCAAAATACAAAGCAATGTCTGCAATGGGAAGGTAATAAAGCTGCCTCGGAAAATACAGAATTCCGCCACAAAGCCCAACATGCCAGGCAGACCGCTACTGGCCATCACACCCAAGATCATCAGAGAACCAACCAAGGGCAAGCCCCGCTCAGGATTGAGTAGTCCCTTGAGGACGTTCATGTCCCGCGTGCCTGTGCGGCTGTAGATGAAACCCACTAACAGGAAGAGCAAGGCTGAAATCACGCCGTGGCTAACCATTTGAGCCACGGTGCCAATAATGCTGAGTTCTGTCGCAGCAGCCATACCCAGGATGATGTACCCCATATGGCCAATGGAGCTGTAAGCCACCAGCTTTTTCATGTCTTGCTGGACGATCGCATTCAGAGAGCCATACAGCGTACTGACCACGGCAACGACTGCGAGGCCCGGTGCAATCACATCCCAGGCATCAGGGAGAAGTCCCAGGCCAAAGCGCAGTAAACCGTAGGTGCCTAGCTTGAGTAGAATCCCTGCCAGCAACATAGAAACAGGGGTCGAAGCTTCTGTGTGGGCATCAGGCAGCCAGGTGTGTAGAGGCACCATTGGAATTTTGATGCCAAAGGCAAAGACTAAACCGAGTAGCAATGTGACTTGCTGGCCCAGGCTCAAGGCTTGGGTGACGCTGGAATCTACCGTGAACGAATCAGCACCGCTCAGGGCAATGATGCCGAGGAAACTGGCCAGCAGCAATATCCCAGATACGGCCGTGTAGATCAAAAACTTAGTGGAAGCATAGCCTCGATTTTTGCCACCCCAAATTGCAATCAGCAAATAGAGGGGGATCAGCTCAACCTCATAGAAGATGAAAAACAACAGCAAATCACGTGCTAGGAATACGCCGGTGACGCCGCCTGCGATCATCATCAACATGGCGTAGTACAGCCGAGGTCGTTCGATGTCACGCTCCGTGGCGTAGATGACTAACACCATCAGCACAGTGGTCAACATGACTAGGGGCAGAGAAATGCCGTCCAGCCCTAGGTTGTAGCTGAGCCCCAGGCTAGGTAGCCAGGGGATTTGCTCTTGAAATTGAAAGCTTGCCAAGCTGGTGTCAAAGCGAGCTAAAACGACCACGGATAAAGCGAGGGTAATGCCCGCAGCCACACCGGCTACTGTGCGAGCATTGCCCTCGTTTTTCTGGGGTAACAGCGCAATGACCAATGCAGCAATGAATGGAATCCATATCAAGGCGCTGAGCATAACCCTCTCCTTTACGATGCCAACCTCAAACGAAACCGCTGCAACTAGGGCGGCGGTTCTGTTACGAATCTGCGAGTAGGCTAATGTGCCTACTATAAGAAGTTAGCCTGAAATGGGAGCCGCAGGAAAGCAGGACTTATGAATTGAGGGTTATTGCTGCTCTGAGTTTGGTCTAAATGTTAGGCGAGTGATAGGGCCAAGATCTTCTGAGGGATGTAACTAGGGCAATCCAGACCTGAGCCAGCTGAGGGGCTTCAATAAGAAACGGGCCAGCAAATCGCTGGCCCGTTTCTATATCCAATCAAGTAACCCCATCAACTATCGGGGAAGGACTTGATGGCCTTAGATGAGGCCAATCTGGGAGAGGATGCCCTGACCGGTCAGGAGCTCAGTCGCGAGACCAACAAGGAAGCCAATCATTGCTAGGCGACCATTCCAAGTCTCAGCGAAACCGGTGAAACCAAATCGGGTTGCTTCATTATCCATGGTGAGAATCTCCGTGGGTTGCGTAACCGTTGCGATGTAAATTAATGTAACGCGACCTCCGAGAAGTCGCAATCTTTCCTCTCCTCTAGATGCTCAAGAAAAGCTTCTAGTGGCTTCTCTCACTGGTTTAGAAGATATTGTGGTGAACAATTCATGAAGCTTCTTTTTTGTCAAATCAACAACCAAAAGCCCCTCTTGTGATTTCACAAGAGGGGCTTTTGGTTGAGCTATTCAGAGCTGATGTGCGCGATCGCAGCAACCATTAATTGCTGCTATGGATAGGCACCCGAAGAGCCGCCGTGGGGCGATCGGGATTGTAATCCTGGATTTGGATGGGCACTGCTTTTGTATCCCAAATCTCACTGCAATATTCTGCGATAGTGCGGTCCGAGGAGAACTTGGCTGTGCGCAGCGCATTGAGGATCGACATGCGGGTCCAGCTGGTCTGATCCTTGTAGGCCTCGCTTACGCGGTCTTGGGCATCCACATAAGCTTGGTAGTCAGCCAGCAGCAGGTAGGTGTCTTCGTTGAGCAGAGACTCAACTAGCGGCTTGAACAGGTCGGGCTCCCCAGGGCAAAACAGGCTGGAACCAATTTGGTCGATCACCTGACGTAGGGCCGTGTTGCTGTTGTGGTAATCCCGAGGACGATAGCCCGCTGCTTTGGTCTCTGCCACTTCTTGGGCAGTGAGGCCGAAGAGGAAGAAGTTCTCTTCGCCCACTTCTTCGCGAATCTCGATGTTGGCGCCGTCTAGGGTGCCAACGGTGAGAGCACCGTTCATGGCAAATTTCATGTTGCCCGTGCCGGAGGCTTCCTTACCAGCGGTGGAAATTTGTTCCGATAGATCCGCTGCAGGGTAAACGCGCTGGCCCAGGGAAACGCTGAAGTTGGGCAGATAGACGACCTTAATGCGGCCACGTATGTCGGGATCGCAGTTGACCAATGCACCCACAGCATTGGTGAGTTTGATGATCAACTTGGCCATGAAGTAGCCCGGTGCAGCCTTGCCACCAAAGATGAAAGTGCGAGGCACGACTTCCGCATTGGGGTTGGCTTTGAGTCGGTTGTACAGGGTGATGATTTCCATCACAGCCAGGAGCTGGCGCTTGTACTCATGAATGCGCTTGACCTGGACATCGAACAAGGAGTTGGGGTCTACCTCAATGCCGGTGTGGTCGAGGATGTAGGTCGCCAGAGCTTGCTTCTTGGTTTGCTTAATCTGGCGCCAGCGATCGCAGAACTCGCCATCGTTTACCTGAGACTCTAAACCGGGCAGCAGGCTTAAGTCATGCAGCCAGTCGTCATTGCCCAACTTCTCGCTGTACAGCTCGGACAACTCAGGGTTGCTCAGCAGAATCCAGCGACGAGGGGTAACGCCATTGGTCTTGTTGAAGAACTTTTCGGGCCAGAGCTGGTAGAAGTCCCGCAAGGTGGATTGCTTGAGTAGCTCGGTGTGCAACGCAGCAACACCGTTAATGGCGTGACTGCCGATGCAGGCCAGATTTGCCATGCGAATGGATTTCTCACCATCTTCTTGGATGATCGAAAGCCGACCAATCAGTTTTTCATCGCCGGGATACCACTTGGCAACCTGCTCCAAGAACTGGTGGTTGATTTCGTAAATGATTTCCAAAATCCGAGGCAGCACCCGCTCAAACAGGGGCACGGGCCAGCGCTCTAGAGCCTCAGGCAGCAGGGTGTGGTTTGTGTAGGCAAAGGTTTTTTGGCAGATAGCCCAGGCTTGGTCCCAGTAAATGCCATGCTCATCCACCAGCAAGCGCATGAGCTCTGCGACCCCGACGGTGGGGTGAGTGTCGTTGAGCTGAATGGCAAACTGTTCGTGGAAGTTTTCCAGGTTGGGATGCACGGCCAAGTGGCGGCGAATCATGTCCTGGAGGGAGGCTGAGACGAAGAAGTACTGCTGCTCTAGGCGTAGCTCTCGACCTTGGGGGGTGTTGTCGTTGGGATAGAGCACCTTGGAGATATTCTCCGAGGTGAGCTTGTCCGACACTGCCCGGTCGTAGTTACCCGCGTTGAAGGCATCGAAGTTGAATTCGTTG